>JAAYGA010000143.1 GCA_012727935.1 Pseudomonadaceae bacterium
CCTTTTATTATGTCGGTTAACTTATCTGCGGTGCAGTTTCGTAAAGGTGACTTAGTTGAAGTGGTTAAAAATGCCTTAGAAAAAAGCGGTTTAAAGCCAGAATACTTAGATTTAGAGCTAACAGAAAGCCTGTTACTTAAAGACCAGCAGCGCCTATTACAAATGCTGCAGCAATTAAAACAACTGGGTGTGAAGTTGTCTATTGATGACTTTGGTACGGGTTACTCCAACCTTTCCTACTTAAAGCGCTTTGCGGTAGATAAGTTAAAAATTGATCAATCTTTTGTGCAAGATATGGAAAATGACTCAGATAACTACGCACTAGTCAGAGCCATTATTCAGTTGGCGCATAGTTTGGGATTGTCAGTCACTGCAGAAGGGGTTGAAACAGAACAGCAGGTTAAAATTTTAACAAGACTTAAATGCGATGAGTTTCAGGGTTATTACTTTGCGCGACCTATGCCTGCAGATGCTTTTGTTAAGCACCTGCAAGGGTAAAATTCTTTTAGATTAAGCAGTGAATCTATTAGTATTGTTAGGCACACTAGAACCAATAGACCATTGGGGGTGAGTTTTTTCTGGTTTAGAACGCTGGTAAACGCGCAGTTGCCCAAGCCCTATTAGTTCATTGGTTTGTGCATCAAACTCTGCTTTTGAAAGTTTTGATTGCTGACGAAATAGTTTCATTGATTCTTCATCAATCACAATTTCGTCGGTAAAAGAAAGTTCCTGAGTAAACTGGACTAGTTTCATTTTCATTCTCCCTGTTTTTATTATTAGTAAGCTTTTTTTAAAATTCGAATCAATCTTTATGGTATATAGATTATATACCTATGCAAGTACAATGCCCCTATAAGGTAAGTAGGTCAAGTTAATTGCAGTTTTTTAAGTAACATTCACCCTGTCAACTAAGGGTTGGTGGTTTAGGTTTTGGAGCAGCGATGCACTTTTTAAGTAGGCCTTGGTTTTTATTTTGGTTGAGCTTGTTGCTTTGTTCAACCCAATTACTTGCTGCACCCGTATTTGTAGGTAAAGATATTGCCTACCATTTATACCAAGATAAACAGCATCAGCTAGATTTAGATGGTTTTTTAACACTGTTAGATGAAGGGTTACCTACCTATACTCAGCCACTTTCTGAAGGTTATGTACGCCCTACTTTTTGGCTGCACTGGGTTTTTCCAGAGAAATACTTTGCCCAGCAGCCACAGCTATTACAAATTACACCTAATTTTTTAGATGAAGTAACCCTATATTACCGACCAGTAGGCGACCCTAGTGCAGCTTGGGAAAAGCGTGAGGCAGGGGATTTAACCTTGGGTATAAGGGGTGATTTAGATTACCGCTTTCCAGTTTTTAAGATTCCACAAACACCACCACCCCACCTAGGTTATGAATTTGTTGCGCGTATAAAAACTACCAGTACAGTTATTTTTGAAGCCAGCCTTTGGCAACCAGAAGAATTTGTGGTGCATTCAACCCGACAAACAGCCTATTTAAGTTTTTATTTTGGTTTAACTGCCCTATCTACTTTTTTTGCTTTTGTTTTAGCTGTTGTTATGCGAACGCGTCTCTTATGGGCGGTGGTGGGCTTTTCTTCCATTTATATTTTAATTGCCAGTATTCAAGGCTACATTACTTGGGTTTTTCCTACCCTTAATTTTCCTTTACAACACTATTTGTCCAGTATTACTACGCTTGTTTCCTATGCGTTTTTAATTTGGGTCAGTGCTGAATCTTTGGATTTAAAAAAGTATTTGCCTAAAATATATAAAATTATGTTGGCAGCTATGTTAATCATTCTTGCACAACTTTCTTTTATACCCTTTGGGCTTTATGGGGCGGGGTTTGAAGTACAGGGCGCTATTTATTTGTGTGTAGCAGCCTTGTTTTTCTTTAGTTTTTTTTATGTTTGGCATAAAGAAAACTATCGGCTTGCCACCCTATTATTTGGGTTGAGTCCTTTGGTTTGTTTTGCGGCTAGTTTTTTGTCGCTTGCTATTGTTATGGGTTGGATTAGTTATGATAGGCGAATTTATTTGGTTTGGCAGTATGCGCCCATAGTTAACACCCTTTTAGTAATGGTGTTAGCTATGGTTAGGCGCTATGAAGAAAAACGTTTGCGGCAACAGCATTTACACATGACGCGCGAATTGCAGATAGAGCGTGAAGCTGGTTTTCATCAAAGGCAATTTATGGGGATGGTTTCACATGAGTTTCGCACCCCGCTTAGTATAATTTCTATGGCATTACAAAATTTATACCTTATAGAAGAGCCTAACCAACAGGTAGTACAACGCTATAAGCGCATACAAAGAGCCACGGAACGCCTAGTGCAGCTAACCGATAACTGTTTAGCTGATGCCCGAATTTCTGCTAAAGCCCTATCTTTAGAAATGGTTAAGATGGATTGGGGACAGCTTTTGGAAGAAGCTACTGCTTTGGCTTCTTTTTCCGAGCAGCATAAATTAATAATAACGTTTGATGGCGAGATCAGTTACTTTAGTGCGCTGGCAAATCATTCACTAAATGGGGATAAAGCTTTGTTACAAATTGCTTTATCTAACTTGGTCGATAATGCGGTTAAGCACACACCCAAAGGTCAAATACACCTAAATTTAAGTATAAAAAATGAACGCTACCTTTTAACAATTAC
>JAAYGA010000144.1 GCA_012727935.1 Pseudomonadaceae bacterium
CCCCAGCTAGCTGCTGATATTGTTGCTGTGTATAGGGTTGATTATCTGAGCCTTCTAATTCAATGCCAATAGAAAAATCGTTGCACTGTTCGCGCCCAGCAAAACTTGACACCCCAGCATGCCAAGCACGCTTATCAAAAGCAACGAACTGCACCAGCTCACCGGTGCGACGAATCAATAAATGCGCCGAGACTTCCAAGCCTTTTAACTGGGCAAAATAAGGGTGGGCATCAGTTGGTAAACAGCCGGTAAACAACTGCTCTATTGCCTGCCCACCATAAGTTAAAGGCGGCAAAGCAATATTATGAACAACCAGCAAACTCATTTCACCTGCTGGACGCTCATTAAAAAAAGGTGAAGGACAAGGCCTTGCCTCTAACAACCAATGATTTTCAATTTGCATTATAATGCCTAGTATTCAGTCATTAAAAACTAGCCATTAAAAAATGGCCCTTAGTGAACCCTGCGGAGCCTTTATTTATCATGCCTTTATCCATCAAACCACCAGCCACACCACCCTTAGAACACCTTAGCCTGCAAGTAAGACAAGCCTTAGCAGAAGATGTTGGCAGTGGCGACATTACCGCACAACTTATTCCAGCTCAACGTTTCAGCCAAGCCAGTGTTATTACCCGTGAAGACGGCGTGTTCAGTGGCGGCCCTTGGGTTAAAGAAGTGTTTCGCCAACTAGACACCCGTGTGCAAGTGTCTTTATTGGCCAAAGAAGGTGAACGGCTGATTGCCGGACAAACCCTATTTAAACTCGAAGGCCCAGCCCGCGCACTGCTTACCGGCGAACGCACGGCACTTAACTTTGTGCAAACTTTATCGGCAACCGCCACCCGTTGCCGCGACTATGCCAACCTAGTTGCCCACACCCAAGTGCGCCTTTTAGATACCCGTAAAACCCTACCAGGGTTACGCCTAGCACAAAAATATGCCGTTACTTGTGGTGGCTGCTTTAATCACCGTATGGGCTTGTATGACGCCTTTTTAATTAAAGAAAACCACATAGCAGCGGCAGGAAGCATTGCCAAAGCCGTCGCCGCGGCACACCAACTAGCACCGGGGAAATCGGTAGAAGTGGAAGTAGAAACCTTTAGTGAACTAGAACAAGCCCTAGCCGCCGGTGCCGATTGGATAATGCTTGATGAATTTTCAATTGCAGACACTCGCCAAGCCGTTATACAAACAGCAGGCAAGGCCAAACTTGAAGCCAGTGGCGGCATTAATAAACGCAACCTAGTGGCTATGGCAGAAACTGGCGTTGATTACATTTCTTTAGGCATCTTAACCAAAGACATAAAAAGCCTCGATCTTTCTATGCGAATGACTAGCCTTAGTGAATAGCTAGCTAAACTAGCAACACAAAAAAATTAAGGGGCTTAAAAAACTCCTTAATTTTTTTAAATAGACTTACCAATAACAGCTTAGTTTTGGTAAATAAAATTAGTAAATAACACTTCCACAATTAATGGCTGCCCAACTTCTAGGGTTAAGGCTTCATGCAAAGCTTGCAGTAATTGCTGACGTATACGCTCTTGACCATTGGGCGTTACTACATTATTTTCATTTTGACGCGCCAAAACTAAAACAATGGTATTACGCACCAAAGGTAACTGCTGCTGCACCACATTTTGAGCACTTACACCATCCACCATCAGTGTCATATCAACCCTTACATACTTTAAGCGCCCCGGGCCACCATAGTTAGTAACAAAGCCGGGTTTTAAAGGAATGTACTGAGTATCAGATAAAGTCACTTCTTCAGCTGCAATCACTGAAGGTGCAGTAAAAAATATTAGAGCCAACATCACCAATAAGGCACTAAAACGCATAATTAACTCCCTGAAATGCTTAACTTAATAGCTACCGCAAGTTTATGAATAAAACCGTTACAAGACTAGCGCAAGCCTAAAGCAAATGCTGTTTAAAAGCTGTAAAGCTATTCATCTAGGCTGATACCTAAATTACTAAACCCTTGATTACACGCAAGTTCACGTAACTGACGAATTAACACTGGGTGAGGTAAATTAGCCGAAGTTACCTGTGCTAGCAGTTCATCTTGAAACGCATTCTCATCGTCCATTAAAGGATGCCCTCTTAACCAAGTGCTTTCATGCGCTTCTTCAAAGTCTTCTGGCAACTGCTTTACTAAAAACTGGCGCACGGTTGAACGCGACAATTTACTGGCCCGAATCGCGTTTTCTTCATCGGTTTGCAAGGCTTGCTCTATAGCCAGTTCAATTGCCATAGCAGCATCTAAAGCAGGGTAAACACCATAAACTTCATAAGCATCAGGGTCTGGGTGCAGCTCAGCCAGCCTTTCTTGTTGCACTGCCCAGTTAATTTTAGCTTCTTTGGTTAATTGGCTTTCCCACAACAAGCCTAATAGCTTATTTAATGCGTTAGGGTCACCAAAGTTTACCGCTTCACAAAAAAGCTGGTAATTCACGGCGCTGCGTTGTGCCAAAGCGGTTATAAAAACTAACTGCTGCCAAGGACTTAATGCACGTAATTGTTGATTAAAAGACAAGGGTTTAGTCATCATTTAGGCTACCCAACCTTCAGCTGCGTGTTTGGCTTGCAAAGCAACATAATTAGCAGCGGAATAACTAAAGAAGCGGCGTTCTTTTTCAGTAATTTCACGCATTTTACGGGCAGGACTGCCAGCATAAACATAACCACTAAGCAATGTTTTACCCGGTGGCACTAGCGCCCCAGCAGCAATAATCACTTCATCTTCAACAGTTACACCATCCATCACTATAGCGCCCATGCCCACAAGAATACGGTTACCTAGCTTACAACCGTGCAACACCGCCTTATGACCAATAGTGACTTCTTCACCAATAATTAACGGAAAACCACCGGGGTTAAAGTCGCTACCGTGCGTAATGTGCAAGACTGCACCATCTTGTACACTGGTCGACTTGCCTATACGAATGTAGTGCATATCGCCACGCACCACCGCCATAGGCCAAATAGAAACACCTTCTCCTAGCTCTACATCACCTATTACTACTGCGCTAGGGTCTACAAAAACATTAACGCCCAGCTTAGGTGTAATGCCTTGATAACTTCTTATTGTCATTTAAAAACTTCCCAAAATTTTAATAAAAAAGCACTCGCATAAAAATAATGAAGGCTAGAGTTTGGATAGAAAGCCTGCCAGCATAACGCTAAGGCAAACATTTGTCAGTTGAAACACCCCAGCCTAGCCCTCACCTTAATAACTAGTCTCGTTTAATTTATTGTTTATTTATTAGTGTTTATTTTGTTTTCTACGGAGTTTTTTCTATGCCTGCCAGTAATCCACTACTTAACATTAGCGACTTACCACCCTTTAACAAAATTCAGCCCGACCAAGTTATTCCTGCTTTAGAGCAACTTTTAAAAGACAATCGCACCACCGTAGAAGCCACTTTAAAAGCCGCAAAAAACACTAGCCAACCCACTTGGCAACAATTAATAACACCTTTAGAGGCCGCAGGAGACCGCCTTTCCAGAAGCTGGTCACCCGTTAGCCATTTAAACAGTGTTAAAAACAGCCCCGAATTACGCACAGCCTACCAAGCCTGCCTGCCTAAATTGTCGGAATATTCTACTTGGTTTAACCAAAACCCTGAACTGTTTAAAGCCTATCAAGCCCTAGCCACTAACCCAGCGGCTAATTTAAACCCAGCCCAGCAAAAAATGCTTAGCAACACGCTAAGAGACTTTCGCCTAAGCGGTGTAGACCTACCCGAAGCTAAAAAACAACGCTTTGCCCAAATTCAGCAACGCCTAGCCGAACTTAGTAACCAGTTTTCTAACAACGTTTTAGATGCCACCCAAAGTTGGACTAAGCTAGTTACCGATGAAAGCCAGTTAATTGGCTTGCCTGAATCGGCCAAAGAATCAGCAGCAGCGGCAGCCCAAGCGAAAGACCAACAAGGCTGGTTATTTACCTTAGATTTCCCCAGTTTTCAGCCAGTCATGACCTATGCCGATAACCGCGAACTGCGCCAAGAGGTTTACACCGCTTTTGTTACCCGTGCTTCTGACCAAGGCCCTTTTAGCAAAAAAGAAAACAGCGAAAAAGAAAACAGTACAGGTCAATGGAATAACGCTGCCATTATGGAAGAGATTTTGGCGTTAAAAGAAGAAAAAGCCCAGCTACTAGGTTTTGAATCCTATGCCCACCTTTCTGTAGAAAAGAAAATGGCACGCAGCCCAGAAGAAGTATTGGCATTTTTAAACAACCTAGCCGCCAAAGCCCACCCCCAAGCCTTACAAGAGTTTGCCGAACTTAAAACCTTTGCCGAACAGCAGGGTGTGGATAACTTAGAGGCGTGGGATGTTGGCTATTATTCTGAAAAACTACGCCTAGAACGCTACAACCTTAGCCAAGAAGAATTACGCCCTTGGTTTCCGGCCAATAAGGTTACCCAAGGTTTATTCAAAGTAGTAAAGCAGCTGTTTAATGTTGAATTTAAGCAAGACACCAAAGTATGCACTTGGCACACCGATGCCCATTATTATCAAGTGCTGCGTGACGGCGAACCCATTGCTGGGTTTTATTTAGACCTTTATGCCCGTGAAGGCAAGCGTGGCGGGGCTTGGATGGATGTTTGCCGCGACCGCCGCCGCACTGCAGAAGGCCAAATTCAATTACCCGTTGCCTATTTAACCTGCAACTTTACACCGCCCGTGGGCGAGCAACCGAGTTTATTAACCCACAATGAAGTAACTACCTTGTTCCACGAATTTGGGCATGGTTTACACCACATGCTAACCCAAGTGGAAGTGCCTGAGGTTTCAGGTATTAACGGCGTGGCTTGGGATGCGGTGGAACTGCCTAGCCAGTTTATGGAAAATTTTTGCTGGGAAAGGGAAGGGCTAGACCTTATCACCAGCCACGTAGAAACCGGCGAACCCTTGCCCCAAGCCTTGTTTGAAAAAATGTTAGCAGCAAAGAATTTTCAATCGGCCATGCAAATGGTGCGCCAGCTGGAATTTTCTTTGTTTGATTTTCGCCTGCATTTAGAACTTAAACAACCTAACGCCCAAGCCATTCAAGCCTTATTAGATGAAGTGCGCCAAGCCGTCAGCGTTGTACCTACGGCTGAATTTAACCGCTTCCAAAATGGTTTTTCACACATTTTTGCAGGGGGCTATGCGGCAGGTTATTACAGTTACAAATGGGCTGAAGTGCTTTCTGCCGATGCCTTTAGCGCCTTTGAAGAAGAAGGCACTTTTAATGCCGCCACGGGTCTACGTTTCTGTCAAAGTATTTTAGAACAAGGTGGCTCACAAGATGCAATGGCACTGTTTACAGCATTTCGAGGCCGTGAACCTAAGATTGATGCCCTTTTAAGGCACTCAGGTATTCAAACTGCAGCAGTAAGCGTGCAATAAAAACTAGCAATAAAAATTAGCAAGAAAAACAACAGTCAAGAAAAAACCAACTAACCAAGGAACTTGAACCATGCAATTTACCAATTTTATGGAAAAATACCCCACTCACCACGTTGAGATTTTAAAAAGCCAAACCCAGCTCACTAGTGTTGATGATTTTATTCAATTCTTTAGTGAAAAGATTGAGAACAACCCCATCGCTAAAAAAATTGCTGAATTTGACCACTACGCCCACACCAGCGCCCTACCTGAAGGTGAAATTGCACCCAACATTAAAGCCGCTAAGCACATTATTTTTTGCTTTGGCATTAAGCTGCCTAACCCACTGGCTATGGCACCCCGCCCACGCTCGATTGGTGTGTGTGAATTAGAAGACCGTTTTACCATCGTTTTTATGGAAGCGCCTAACCCTATGATGCATAAAACCATGTTGGACTGGGTGGCAGAACTGCAAAACTAGGCATGAATACCCAGCGAATAAAGGAAAACGGTTTAGGTAAAACCCTTTACCAAATGACTTGGCCAATGCTCTTTGGAGTGTTGGCTTTAATGAGTTATCAGCTAGTAGACGCTGCGTGGATTGCACTTTTAGGGGTCGATCCACTGGCGGCTTTAGGTTTTACCCTGCCAGTGCAACAAATCATTATTGGCCTGCAAATTGGTTTGGGCATAGCCACCACGGCCATTATTTCTCGCACCCTAGGCGCAGGCGACTTGCAGCGTGCCAAACAACAGGGTGGGTTAATTCTGCTGATTGGCATGGGGTTACTAGCCTTACTTAGCCTTATGGTTTGGTTAGCGCGGCATATTATTTTAGATTTCCTAGGGGTCGATGCTAGCCTAAAACCGCTAATAGAAAGCTTTTGGCTGCCTTGGTTATTAAGTGCTTGGCTTGGGGCGGTGGTTTATTTGGGCTATAGCCAACACCGTGCCAATGGCGACACGCGCTTTACTGGCTTAATGATGGTGCTGGTAAGTAGTCTTAATTTAATTTTTGATCCACTGTTTATCTTCACTTTTGGTTGGGGTTTAAACGGGGCGGCTTGGGCAACTGTTGCGGCTTTTACGGTGGGGGGCGTGTTTACTTTTCCGCGTTTATGGAAGCGGCAGCTAATTAGCCTAAACTTTATTAACCTTAATCGCCTGCAAGAAATGCGTGGGTTGTTTGCTATGGCAGGCCCTGCTGCCCTTAGCCAGCTGATGCCTGCGGCGGCTTCACTTTTAGCCACCGGCCTAGTGGCAAGCTTTGGCATTGCTGCGGTGGCTGCTTGGGGTTTGGGCGCGCGCTTAGAAATGTTTTCTATAGTAATCGTTTTGGCGCTTACTATGTCCCTGCCACCGCTTTTGGGGCGCTTTGCCGGTGCCAAAGATTGGCAAGCCGTGGAAGAGCTAATACGCTTAGCCGTGCGCTTTATTATTATCTGGCAGCTTGCCATTGCCATTATTTGGCTCGTTTTAAGTAAGCCACTGACTCAGTTCTTAACTAAAGATGTCGAAGTCTCTGCACTAGTCATGGACTACCTACTAAAACTACCCTTCAGCTACTCAGGCTTAGGCGTGTGTATTCTTATGGTTTCAGCTAGTAATGCGTTAGGAATGCCAGTTAGGGCTTTAATTATTTCAATTCTGCGCCTGTTTGCTTGCTACCTACCCTTTTTATGGGCTGGTGCTTACTTAGGCGGTATTAACAGCTTGTTTACAGGGGCTTTAATAGGCAATTTATTAGCAGGTCTGCTGGCTTGGCAAATGTACCAACAAGGGCTGAAACACCTGCGTTTACAAACCACCAAAACAGGTTAATTTTGGTGATTAACCTAGGCCACTGATGAAGTTTTTAGCTTGCTTTAACGTCATAACTTCAGTGGTCTCGGTTTCTATGTCGTGCAGAATTACTAGCTCGCCTTTACCTAATTGGCTTTTTAAATCACCTGTCCAATCATTAATGCCTTCTTCTGTGGTGGTATCATAACCTTGGCGCGTTACAAAAACTTCCAGTAGCGCATCCAGTGTTTCGGCTTCTAACAAGGAAGAAGGAATTTCTACAAAACGTTGATACATGGAAACACCCATATTTTCTCCTAGGGTTAACGATTACAAGCACTGCTACCAGCGGCATTAACATCGGCATTACCAGCGGCATTACCAACGATAGGCACTAAACGTTTGCACTTCATCTAAACACGTTGCACCCAAAGCCAACATAATTAAACGGTCAAACCCCAAAGCAATGCCGCTACAATCGGGCAAACCTTGTTCTAAGGCCGCAATTAACTGCGTATCGGCAATTACTTCAGGCTTACCTAACGCACGGCGCTGGGCATTACCAGCGGCAAAGCGTTTGGCCTGCTCACTGGCCAAAGTTAACTCTTGGTAAGCATTGGCAAGCTCTAATCCCTTCACATATAACTCAAAACGGCTGGCTACTTGATTACCAGAAGCGTCTTGATGAATTTGTGCTAAAGCCGCTTGGCTGGCTGGAAATTCATACAAGATTACACGCTCTAAGCCTTTTAAAGCAGGTTCTAATTGGTGGCTTAATAGCAAATCTAAACAGCCATCACGGTCAAGCTGATCGGCATCAATGGCTGAACAAGCTTGGCAAGCGTTACGCAAATCAGCCAAAGAAGCAGCAAAAGGATCAAGCCCAACAAAATCAATAAAGGCTTGCTTGTAAGTCATGCGCGCATAAGGCGCTTCACCTAACAGCTCATCCACTAAAGTGCAGCACTCGGCTTCTAGTTGGGCTAAATCCCAATCAGGCCGATACCATTCCAACATTAAAAATTCAGGATTGTGCCGCTGGCTTAGCTCACCATTACGAAAACACGGCCCTAGCTGATAAATAGCGCCGCTGCCTTCAGCCAACAAACGCTTCATATAAAACTCAGGCGAGGTTTGTAAATACAAGGTTTGTGAAGCAACAGACCCACCTTCAAGCTGCGTCGTAAAAGAATCAAGCAAAGGATCGGTTGAACCGGCAGGGGCAAGCACCGGCGTATTCACTTCTAATACCCCACGGCAAGCAAAAAAAAGCCGAGCTGCGGCAAGCAGCTCAGCACGCTTTTTTAGCTTTGCATTAAGCACGGCTAACATATTCACCTGTACGGGTATCAATTTTAAGTAAATCACCCTCGTTTACAAACAAAGGCACACGCACAGAAGCTCCCGTAGGAAGGATTGCAGGCTTTGAACCACCTTGTGCTGTATCGCCTTTTAAACCTGGATCGGTTTCAGCAACAGGTAAAACAATAAAGTTAGGCGCAGTCACAGTAATTGGTGCACCGTTATAGAGCGTAACAAGGTACACTTCTTGCTCTTTTAACCACTTACTGGTTTCACCTAGGGCTTTAGCATCGGCACCTAGCTGCTCAAAAGAACCGTCTGTTTTCATAAAGTGCCAAAATTCACCATCGGTATAAAGAAACTCCATGTCAATGTCCATAACATCAGCAGCTTCAACGTTATCACCCGACTTAAAGGTTTTTTCACCCACACGGCCAGAGTTTAAATTACGGTATTTAACCCGTGTGAATGCCTGACCTTTACCCGGCTTGATATGTTCAATATCAATCATTGAGCAGGGGTCTGAATCCAGCATAAACTTGAGTCCACCCTTAAATTCGTTCGTTGCATAATTCGCCATAAAATTAAATCTCTAGTAATAATTAATATAGAAAAAACACCAAAAGCCGGTTACTTATGATACTCAATACCACAGAAACTCACCACTGGGGCGAACTACTAAAAAACGCTGTTCGTGACCCTTTAGCACTTTGCCACCAGTTAGAAATAAACCCAGCAGACTTACCCGGTGGGCTGGCAGGCTTAAAAGAAGGCCACAAGCTATTCAAAACCCTAGTGCCTCAGCCTTTTATTAACCTGATGGAAAAAGGGAATCCGCACGACCCTTTACTGTTACAAGTGTTGCCACTAGGCCAAGAAAGCTTAACCACCCCAGGCTTTGTAACCGACCCCTTGCAAGAGCAAGCTTACAACCCTTTGCCAGGTTTAATTCATAAATACCAGTCGCGCGTGTTACTTACCACCAGTGGTGCGTGTGC
>JAAYGA010000145.1 GCA_012727935.1 Pseudomonadaceae bacterium
AGTTGGGTAGTGGGCTATTAGCTTGTCGGGTAAATCAAAGTGAAAATCGCTGCGCTGCATGGCGGCCTTAATAATGGTTGGCTAAGCTGGTGTTGATAAAAGTTAAGTACAAGATTTTAACCTAGATAGCAGCAAAGGTCATTGCTGGCAATTATTCAGTTTATTACTAGGTAAGGATTCAGCTTGCCTAGCATTTATTTTTTGCGGTGGCCTAGTTCATTTGGCCAGTTATATTTATTTTGGTTTAATGATGATTAAATACCAACAAATACTTCAATAAAAGGACGGGAATCCCGTATAAAAACTAATGAAAACCACTATTTCACAATCAACTATTAGCTGGGAAGCTGCCCATACGGCTGTAGCAGCAGCAGTTAACGAAGCTGCTCAACTTGGTGTGCTTATTAACGTAGCGGTTACCGACCCTTCAGGTAATCTTGTAGCATTTTTGCGGATGCCCGGTGCCTTCCCTCAGTCAATTAATATTGCTATTGATAAAGCCTATACTGCTTCTGGGTTCGGCTTTCCAACCGCTGATTGGATGAAGGTGTTTGGAAATAATGAGGCCATGAAACTTGGTTTCTCTGCCCAACCACGCCATATAATCTTTGGGGGTGGCCTTCCCATTCGAATTGATGGCGAGCTAATTGGTGGTATTGGTGTATCGGGTGCATCAGAAGAGCAGGACGGAATTTGTGCTAAAGCAGGATTAAATGCGATTGGTGCTAACTAACTACTAGCCGCTAATTCTAGCCGCTAATTAAATGAAGTAAAAAAACCAAGCTAGCCATGACTAGTTTGGTTTTATTTTCAGGTCTTTAAAAACTATTCAAACACACCATTATGGTAAATTTGTGCCACGTCTTCTAAGTCGTTTAGCAAACCAACAAAGCGTTCAAAACTAGCAATGTCTTCACCGCCTACAGGGTGATCAGTTTGCGGCAGATAAGTAATTTCTTCTACTTCAAAATCAATGGCTGCATTCATTTCTGTTAAGGCAGTTTTAGTTTTAAAATATTCAGTTGGTGGCACTAACACAGTTACCATACCTTCTTCACAATCAATATCTGAAACATCAACGTCAGCTAACATCAATGCTTCTAAAGCAGCTTCTTCGTCTTCGCCAGCAAACACAAACATAGCGCGGTGATCAAACAAATAAGACACCGAGCCTGGGCTGCCTAGCTTGGCTTTGCACTTGGTAAAAATGCCGCGAATATCGCCAAAAGTGCGGTTAGCATTGTCAGTTAAAGCACTAATAAGCACCATACAACCACCAGGGCCAATGCCTTCATAAAGTGAGGGTTGGAAATCTTCGCCTGCACCCCCTTTGGCTTTATCAATGGCTTTTTCAAGTACGTGTGATGGCACTTGGTCTTTTTTTGCACGGTCAATTAAGCCACGCAAAGTAAGGTTAGCGGAAGGATCGGTGCCACCATTTTTAGCCGCCATATAAACTTCGCGGCCATAGCGTGAATAAACTTTGGTTTTAACAGCAGCCGTTTTGGCCATTGAAACTTTACGATTCTGGAATGCGCGACCCATAGGAAATGACTTCTAGTAGTTGATGAAATTAAGAGGAAAAACTGCTTAATTGTAGCGTTTGCCTAGGTTGCTGTCTTCTATTACCAACAAGGCAAATGCCACTTAAGGCTTAATTTACTGTTAAACTATTTTACTAAGTGAGCACTATAAGTTCACTTTAATAAGCTCGCACCAACAAGTAAGGAAAAATCGTTATGTCGAATAGAATTAAGGTAGCAATTGCAGGTTATGGCAATTTAGGGCGGGGGGTTGAATCTGCCCTTGCCCAAAATAAAGACATGCAACTGGTTGGCGTGTTTAGCCGCCGCAACCCAGACAGCGTTAGCCTGCTAAGTAAAGATGTGCCAGTTTATGCAATGGCCGACCTTGAGCAGTACCAAGATAAAGTAGACGTGATGATTTTATGTGGTGGCTCTAAATCCGACCTGCCTGAACAGTCACCTTATTTGGCACAATTTTTTAATCTGGTAGATAGCTTTGATACCCATGCCAAGGTGAATGAACATTTTGATGCCTTAGATGCCGTTGCTCAAAAATCAGGCAAGGTTGCCTTGCTTTCAGTGGGCTGGGATCCGGGTCTGTTTTCTTTAAACCGTATGTTTGGTGAAACTGTGTTATCTGAAGGTGAAACCTATACTTTTTGGGGCAAGGGTTTAAGCCAAGGGCATTCCGATGCTGTACGCCGTGTGGCTGGTGTTAAGGCTGGCGTGCAATACACGCTGCCCTCAGAAGCTGCCATTGAGCGGGTGCGTGCCGGTGAGCAGCCACAATTAACCACCCGTGAAAAGCACGTTCGTGAATGCTATGTAGTGTTAGAAGCCGATGCCAGCGCCGATACCGTGCGTAATAGCATAGTCACCATGCCAGATTATTTTGCCGACTATGACACCAGCGTTCATTTTATTGACCAAGCTAGTTTTGATAAAGACCACACTAAAATGCCCCACGGTGGCTTTGTTATTCGTAGTGGTGTAACCGGTGCAGGCAACCAGCAAACCATTGAATATTCTTTGGCTTTGGGCAGTAATCCAGAATTTACTGCCAGTGTTTTGGTGGCCTATGCAAGGGCTGTGCATAAGTTAGCTGGCTTGGGTGAAGTGGGCGCTAAAACGGTATTTGATGTGCCGCCAGGTTTGCTTTCGCCTAAAACCCCTGCCCAGCTGCGTAAAGATTTATTGTAGTTTTTAAGTTCTTTTTTAAAGCTTTAAGTTCTTATTTTAAGCTTTTTACTGGGTATAGCAGCTTCTTTGGAGGCTGCTATTTTTTTCTTTTGAATTGTGGAAATAAAGGATGAGTATGCGTCGTTTGTTGTTGGGTTTAGTGTTATTGGTGGTTGGTTTTTTTGGGGTTCAGGCAGCAAAACTTCCTGCCAATGAACTGGTTATTGCTAGCTGGAATATTCAACATTTGGGGCAAAGCTCTAAAAAAGATTACCAAGC
Source organism: Pseudomonadaceae bacterium (assembly GCA_012727935.1). Taxonomy (GTDB): domain Bacteria; phylum Pseudomonadota; class Gammaproteobacteria; order Pseudomonadales; family Halomonadaceae; genus Marinospirillum. The sequence continues at coordinate 2,985 of JAAYGA010000145.1, forward strand.
TTTGGGTAAAATTGGTGCTAAGTTTGATTTTATTGCTGTGCAAGAAGTGATGAATATTGAAGGAATTGAAGCATTTAAAGCCGCTTTAGAAACCGCCACCGGCGAGCCTTGGCAGGCCATGTATTCGCATTTAATTGGCCGTTCAACTTATAAAGAAATGTATGCTTTTGTATGGCGCGAATCGGCAGTTGAATACCTTGATGGTGCTGTGGTTTATTTAGACCCTGGTGATTTATTTGCTCGCGAACCCTATTCTGCGCGTTTTCGTAACTTAAAATCAGGCCAAGCCTTTGCTGCAAGTACGGTACACATTATCTATGGCAAACTTATTGGCGAACGCGTGGCAGAGCTGGAAGAGTTGGCTAGCTACTGGGGATTTTTAGAAGAAATTTATGAAAATACACCGGTTATGTTGATGGGCGATTTTAATATGCCGCCTCGCCATAAGGGTTGGCAAACATTGAAAGATTTAGGTGTTGCACCTTTATTGGTTGAATCAATGGGTGCTACCACGCTTTCAACCCACGAGGGCAAATACGCTAACCTGTATGACAATATTTGGTTACGCCCTAACAGCTTGGCGGTGGGCGAGGTGGGTATAGTGAAGTTTCCGCAGCTGCTTGGCTTAACGCATAAGCAAGCTAGAAGCAGTGTGTCTGATCATGCGCCCATTTATATGCACCTACTTAAACCCTAGAGGGCAGCTTGCTAATAAATTTTACTCATAAATAAAAACAAGCCGCTACTAGAGCGGCTTATTTTTTATGATCGTTTATTACTTTATTTGCGGCGGCGCTTGCGGTCGGTGCGTGATTCTTTTGTTAGCTTTAACTGCCTTGCTTTGGATGCTTCACGGCTGTCTTTTTCGTTGGGGGTTGCATAGGGGTTTTCACCACTGCGGAACTCAAACCTTAAAGGCGTACCTGTTACCTTCAAAATTTTACGGAAGGTATTCATTAGGTAACGCTTATAGCTGGTAGGTAAGGCTGCGGTTTGATTACCATGCACCACAATAATGGGCGGGTTTAGGCCACCTTGGTGAGCGTAACGCAGCTTAATGCGGCGGTTGTTAATCATGGGTGGCTGGTGTTCGCTAACCACGTCTTGCAGCAGGGTGGTTAAGCGGTTGGTTGACCAGTGGCTAGTGGCCGACTTGTAGGCTTTTTCAACTGAACGAAACAGCTCGCCCACGCCCGTACCGTGTAGTGCAGAAATGTAATGCACGTCGGCATAGTCAACAAATTCTAAGCGGCGGTCGATGTCTTTTTTAATCTTGTCACGGCTTTCTTGGTCTAGGTGATCCCACTTATTAACAGCAATCACCATGGCACGACCCGATTCCAACACAAAGCTTAGCAGGTGCAAATCTTGCTCGACTAACCCTGTGCGTGCATCAATTACCACCACAGCCACATTGCACTCTTTAATGGCTTGCAGGGTTTTAACAATCGAAAACTTTTCAGCAATTTCAGTGACGTTTTTACGGCGTCGAATACCGGCAGTATCAACGAGCGTATAAGGCGTACCATTGCGCTCAAATGGAACAGTAATGGCATCACGTGTGGTGCCAGGCTGGTCAAAAACAATCACCCGTTCTTCACCTAGAATGCGGTTAACTAGGGTTGATTTACCCACGTTAGGGCGACCAATAATGCCAAATTTTAATTGGCGTGCAGCGTGTTCTTTAGATTCTTTTTCTAAAACAACATCCTGTTCTTCAGGCGTTGGTTCTTCGTCTAGGTTAACTTCGCCCCAAACGGGTTCTTTAGGTGCAAGATCAACTTCAACCAAAGGCCCTAATAAGTCGTCTAGCAGCTGGGTAATCATGGTACTAACACCACGGTTATGCACGGCTGCAATCATAAAAGGATCAGTGTTCATGCCCAGTGCATAAAATTCAGCACTGTGGCTAAAAGCGTCAAGCCCGTCGGTTTTATTAACCACTAGGTAGGCTTTTTTATTGTGCTCACGCAAATACCTAGCAATCATTTCATCGGCTGCAGTCATACCTGAACGGGCATCAACAATGAACAATACTAAGTCAGCTTCTTGAATGGCCATTAAGGAATGGCGCGCCATTTCTGCATCTATGCCTTCTTCATCGCCACTAATACCACCGGTATCTATAACGATATAAGGCCGCCCACCAACCTTACCTTCACCGTATTGGCGGTCGCGGGTAAGGCCAGGAAAGTCGGCAACCAAGGCATCACGGCTGCGTGTTAAACGATTAAAAAGGGTTGATTTGCCAACGTTAGGTCGGCCAACTAAAGCAATTACAGGAGTCATGATTTTTATTTCTTAAGGGTGAAAAGCCCAAGGCGGCCACGTATGGAATGTATCAGTAATTTGTTATTACTTACGACGGGAGTGGCACGAATACCGTCTAAATCAAAGCTTTTACGACCCGTTATTTCGCCAGTTTGTGCATCAAGTAGGTGCAAATAACCTTGATAATCAGCAACCACTAAGCTTTGTTCTAAAATAACTGGCTCGGTTAAATCACGGCCATAAAGTGCGTCTTGTATCCACAAACTGCTACCGCTGAACAAATCTAATGCATGAATACGGCTGGCTTCATCAACAATAATGACTTGGTTATTGAAGATAACCGGCGCATGAAAACTGGAAATGTCTTTATACCAACGGCTGCGCCCTGTGAAAGGGTCTAGGGCGTGGGTTTGTCCTTGGTAGCTATTAACAAACAGCATACCTTGTGCTTGCTTCACTTGGCCTCGAACATCCACCAAGCGTTCAATGTCGGTGCGGCCTTCGGGCTGGGCAATGCGTGTTTCCCAACGCACTTGACCCGTGGTGTTATCAATAGCAACCAGTTTGCCATTAGCAAAGCCAGTAAAGCTTTGTAGGCTGGTTAGGGTGGGGGTTGCTGTGCCACGCAAAGTAAGCGAGGGCATTAACGCATCGTAAGTCCATAACTGGCGGCCCGTGTTGGCATCCAAACCAGCTAAACGGCCATCGGCGGCTAATACAACCAGCAGATCACCCAAGACTTGCGGCGCACTTAAGGCTTCACTAGACAGGTTCACGCGCCAATTAAAAGCACCCGTGCGAGCATTTAGCGCAAGCAGTTCACCATTTTGAGTGGCTAAATAAACATTGCCCCGAGCAAGCGTTAAACCGGCACTAACACCTTTCTCTAGTTGTTGCGACCAAAGTAAATCAGATTTAAAAAAGCCGCCCAGCGATAAATCAAAAGCCTGTACTAAACCCTGTGCATCGGCTGCTACCAATAGATCGCCTTCTAATGCAGGCGTTAATTGGTAGCCACGCCAACGCTCACCATAACCTGAGTTGTCTTGCCACTCGCTAACCAGCGTGCTTTGGTTGCTATGAATTGGCAATTTGGCAGGTGGGTATTGTGGGTCTGGTAAGCTACTGCAGCCTGCCAAAAATAAAGCTAGGCCTACAGCAGCCCCTTTTAAAAGGGTTCTGGGCATTAAGCGTCCCCGTGGGCAGCAAGTGAATCTAGCTTCATTTCAACTAAAGGCGTTGATTCACCCGCCGAACGGCTGGCATCTAAAGCGCGTTGATAAGCTTGACGGGCTTGCAATGCATCACCTTTGCTCATTAACAAATCGCCACGCAAAGATTGAAAATCTGCCGTGAAACCACCAGCATCGGCTATGTCTAATAAGCTTAATGCTTCTTCAACTTTTTCTTGCGAATTTAAAATGCGTGCTAAACGTAAACGCACAACCAGTTCAATGGCATCAACCTTGGTTGAATTTAGTGCGGCACGTAGGTGGGCTTGCGCTTCATCAAGCTCGTCACGTTCAACGGCTAAACGGGCAGCAAACAGGCGTGCGTAATCTGAATAAACACTGCCGTCAAAGTTGCTGGTTAAACGTTCAATAAGGGCATCGGCTTGCTGCTGTCGCGCATCGCCGGTGGTGTTCATTACCACCTGATTTAATTCGGTATAAAGCTGTGAAGCCGTTTCAGCTTGGCTTAGTTGGTGATTCTCCCAACCTTTCCAACCACCCACACCCGCTATAGCGACCACAGCACCGATAATCATCGATTTACCGTTTTTGCTCCACCACTCTTTCAGAGATTCTAGTTGCTCTTCTTCGCTACGCATAAATAAGCCTATAAAATGGTTTAATCTGCAAAATGTTGGCTATCTTAACTTAGGTCATCTGCTTTGCAAATGCTGGTGTATAAATCCAGCTAACTCGCTTAGCGCCACTTCATTTTGCTCTTTGTCTTCTCTTAAATGTTTAACACTGGCCACGCCCTGAGATATTTCATTTTCACCCAGCAAAATAGCCAGTTGTGCGCCTGATTTATCGGCACGTTTTATTTGTTGCTTGAAACTGCCACCACCACAGTGGGTTAAAATTCTTAATGTGGGTTGTTCGCTACGCAAGCGTTCGGCTAGAAGCAATGCATAAACATCGGCACCCTGACCTGAAGCCGCCAAGTAAACATCCAGCTGTTGTTGTAATTCAACAGGGAAAGCATCTAAAGTTTCTAGCAATAAAACCAAGCGTTCCACGCCCATTGCAAAACCCACGGCTGGGGTTGCCTTGCCGCCTAGCTGTTCAACGAGCGCATCGTATCTGCCACCTGCACAAACTGTGCCTTGTGCGCCTAAAGCGGTGGTTGTCCATTCAAATACTGTTTTGCTGTAGTAATCTAGGCCGCGCACTAACAAGGGGTTAAGCGTGTAAGTAACGCCTGCGGCATCTAAAAACTGGCAAAGACCGGCAAAATGTTGCCGACTTTCATCATCTAAGTAATGATCAAATGCCGGTGCGCCTTCAATAATTTTTTGGGTGCTTGCCGATTTTGAATCTAAAATTCTTAGTGGATTAGTGGCTAGGCGGCGTTGGCTGTCTTCGTCTAATTCATCATAAAAATCTTGCAAATAAGTGGTTAATGCTTGGCGGTAATCGGCACGGGCTTCAGCACTTCCTAGGGTGTTAAGTTCTAGGGTTAGGTGATCAAGAATACCTAGTTCACGCCACAAACGTACTGTAAGAAGAATAAGCTCGGCATCAATATCAGGCCCATTTAAACCAAATGTTTCTACGCCAATTTGGTGAAACTGGCGGTAGCGGCCTTTTTGTGGGCGTTCGTGGCGAAACATAGGACCTTGATACCAAAGGCGCTGCTGTTGGTTATAAAGCAAACCGTGTTCTTCGGCAGCACGCACACAGCCAGCGGTTCCTTCAGGGCGCAGGGTTAGGCTGTCACCATTTCTGTCCTCAAAGGTATACATTTCTTTTTCAACAATGTCGGTTACTTCGCCAATCGAGCGTTTAAACAGGGCGGTTTGTTCAACAATGGGCATCCGAATTTCTTGGTAACCATAGCGAGCTAAGAGTTCACGCACCGTTTTTTCTAAATATTGCCAACCTGGGCTTGCTTCTGGAAGTAGGTCGTTCATGCCACGAATTGCTTGGATCTTTTTTGCCACGGAATACTTTCCTGTTAACTTTTTTGTTGGTTTGCTTAATTAGCTTATTGTTTGCTTTTTGTTAGCTTAAGTTAGTTAGCTGCGTGCTAATAGCTGGTCTAAAGCCGCTTGCTTTACTGCCGCTTTGTCACGAATCATTACTTCTAGCTGGTCGACTAAATTGTCGCTGGTTAATTTACTCACCGGCTTGCCGTCAAGGTAAATTAAATGCTGTGGCTCACCACCGGTTAGGCCAAGGTCTGCTTCACGCGCTTCACCAGGGCCATTAACCACACAACCAATAATCGCGACATCCAGCGGTGTTAATAAGTCTTCAACACGCTGCTCTAGTTCGTTCATGGTGGCAACCACGTCAAAATTTTGTCTGGAACAACTAGGGCAGGCAATAAAGTTAATACCCTTATTGCGTAAACGCAGGCTTTTTAGTAAATCAAAGCCCACTTTTACTTCTTCAACTGGGTCGGCTGCTAAAGAAATTCTAAGCGTATCGCCTATGCCTTCCATTAATAAAATACCAAGGCCAACCGTGGATTTAACTGTGCCTGAACGCAGGCCACCGGCTTCGGTAATGCCTAGGTGTAAGGGTTGCTCTATGCGCTTGGCTAGCTGGCGGTAAGCTTCTACAGCCATAAAAACATCAGACGCTTTAACGCTAATTTTGTATTCTTGGAAATCTAAACGGTCTAGGTAATCGGCATGGCGCATGGCCGATTCAACCAAGGCGGCAGGTGTTGGTTCGCCATATTTTTTTTGCAGGTCTTTTTCTAAAGAGCCAGCATTTACACCTATGCGTATAGAAATGCCTTTATCACGCGCCGCCGCCACCACTTCACGCACACGGTCTTCACGGCCAATATTGCCAGGGTTTATGCGTAAGCAATCAACGCCTAATTCCGCAGTACGCAAGGCTATTTTGTAATCAAAATGAATATCGGCAATCAGTGGAGTATTGACTAGCTTGCGAATTTGCCCAAAGGCTTCAGCGGCTTCCATGCTAGGGACAGAAACACGCACTAGATCAACTCCGGCTTGTTCCATCTTTTGAATTTGTGCAACCGTGGCAGCAACATCGCAAGTTTCAGTGTTAGTCATACTTTGCACACTAATGGGGGCATCGCCACCCACTAGCACAGAACCAACACTGATTTGACGAGATAAGCGGCGCTTAATTGGAGAAAGGTGTTGCATGGTTGGTATCAAACCCTTTAAAAATTATTCAACTGTAACGGAGGCAAAGCCGTTAGAACGAATGCGTGATTTAAAATCAAAGGCTTGGCCAGCATAAAAAATCTTAGCAACCGTACCGTTTCCAAACACAACTCGGAAGGGTGGCTTGCCTTCTAACACTACCTGATCATCTGCCTGCATCAAGGAAGCATGTAACATTCGACCAGTATCGTCTTTCACTTCAACCCAGCACTCGTTAGTAAAGCTTAAGGCGACTAAGGAATTATTACTGGCCGTTGCTGCGGCAAGGTCGCCACTTATAAACTTAGCCGGTACTTTGGGTGGCGGTGCAGCCACAGCTTGTTCTTCTTTAACAACCACCGGCTTGGCAACTGGTTGTTCTGTTACTGCTGGCTGAACTTGTAGTTTTTCAGCAGCCAGCTGAAGTGCTTTTTCTTCATCAGCAGTCAGCTGATCAGCTTTTTTTGGCTCTGTTGCAACCGGTTTAATGGCAGGGGCTTGGTCCATTTTTACAGGTGCCACAATAGTGTTGCCGTCTAAGGTGTCAACTTGAATGCCTTGACTGCTAACATTGGGCAGCGGTTCTGCTGATCGGCTTTGCCACCAAATAATAATAATTGCGACTAAAGCAATAATGACAATTAAGCTTAATAGCTTAAAAAGCCAGCTGCTGGTGTTTTTTTCAGGCTTCATCACTTCAACAGGCTGGTGTATTTCTTGCTTAGTTAATTCAGGATGGTGTACCGCAAAACAGCGCAATACTTCGTCGGCATCAATTTCTAGAAAACGTGCATAGGCACGCAAATAGCCTTTTATAAACGTTACGCTGTGCAAGGGTTCAAAGTTTTCATTTTCTAAGGCTGGCACATAAAGCGGTAAGAAATTAAGCTTTTTAGCCACATCTTCTTTGGTTAAGCCTTTTGCTTCGCGCGCTTTTTTTAGCAGCTCGCCGGGGCGACTGCATTCAACTTCAGCTACTTTTTCTGCTGCTTGTTGCGGGTCATTCGTTTGCTGTTCTGTCATAGCCTTTGGAATCCTCGTTTACAGAATCTTCCTGATTTTAATTGGCGCTACTAAGTAGACCATTGATATAACGTACTTCTTTTTGATTGCCAGTATTTTGCACTACAATCAACGCCTGCTTAAGTGTCGCTTGATCATTAACTTGTGCGTCACGTAAAAAGAACCAATGACGCTCGGCTTGTTGCCATGCTTGCTGCTTGCTGCGTAATTCTAATAGTGTTTGGTGCGCTAAAATAAAATTTGCATCTAAAGCCAAGGCTTGCTGAAAATAACCAGTGGCTTGTTCAGGCTGGTCTAGCTTTATGGCTACATAACCAAGATGAACAAATACTAATATTCTGTCAGCGTAATAAATGTCTTTACTCGCTTCCTCTAGTTGTTTACGCGCATCATCATAACGATTTTGGCTGAATAAAAAACCTGCATAATTATTTCTAACGGCTGTTTGGCTAGCCCTTGCCTGCAAGGCTTGCTTAAAATACCCTTCTGCTAGACTAAAATCACCCTGCTGTTGTAAAGCTAGGGCAGTGCCATGTAACGCTTCAGAATAAGCAGAACGTACCTCTAAGGCTTTACGAAAATCTTGCAAAGCCCGCCCCGTTTCACCCTGCTCTAAATAACCCATGCCACGGTTAGTATAGGCCTCTGCTTGGCGATCATAATCTACCTTTTCCCAAGGCGCTTGAGAAACACAGCCAGAAACAAGTATAAACAGTAAAATGAGAATAAAGTGCGGCATTACTTTATTGCCTTTTTAAATGGTGCTTTTTTTAAACAGCCAATTGCTAATTAGGTTCAACTTGATGTACTTGAATAAGCGCCTGTTCAGCATAACGTGCGCTGCGGCGAGTCTTATCTTGCACTCGACCCACCAACTGCCCACAAGCGGCATCAATATCATCGCCCCGTGTCATGCGAATGGGGGCTGAGTAACCCTGTTCATGCAGGTAATTTTGAAAGCGCACCTGCTGATTGCGTGAAGGGCGCTGATAATCTGAGCCAGGAAAAGGGTTAAACGGAATTAAATTAATCTTACAGGGCAGCTGTTTAAGCAAAGCAGCCAGCTGTTTGGCGTGTTCTAACTGGTCATTCACGCCCGCTATAAGGGTATATTCCACGGTAATATCACGTGAATCACCGCATTTACTTAAATAACGTTTACAAGCGTCCAACAGTTCTTGGATAGGGTATTTACGGTTCAAAGGCACTAGCTGGTTACGCAACTCATCGTTAGGTGCATGAAGTGAAATAGCTAAAGAAACATCAACTTCATCGCCTAGTAAATCAATTTGTGGCACAAGGCCAGCGGTTGATAAGGTAACACGCCGCTTAGACAAACCATAACCATTATCATCTAGCATAATTTTCATGGCATCGACAGCCGGACGAAAGTTCATCAGCGGTTCGCCCATACCCATCATGACTACGTTAGTAATGGGGCGGTTTTTACTGTCATTGCGTGAACCAAACGATTGTTGTGCAACCCACAACTGGCCAATAATCTCTGCTGGGGTTAGGTTACGCTGAAAACCTTGTTTGCCCGTTGAACAAAAAGAGCAATCAAGCGAACAGCCAACTTGGGAAGAAACGCACAGGGTACGGCGGTTATTACCTACGGGAATAAGCACTGCTTCAACGTGGCTACCTGTGCCAACTTCTAACACCCACTTACGAGTACCGTCGGTGGAAATTTCTTCTAATTCTACTTTGGGCGGACGCACTTCAGCACAGGCTAACAGTTTTTCACGCAGGCTTTTGCTTAGGTCGGTCATCTGCTCGAAGCTATTAACACCATGATGGTGTATCCACTTCATTATCTGTGCAGCACGAAACTTTTTTTCGCCCAGTTCTTCAACAAAAAAAGCCTCTAACTGTGGCAAGGTTTTACCCAGCAGGTTTACTTTTTCTGTTACGGGCGTGGCTGCATTGCAAGATGTCATTATGGCGGACCTATCACTGACTGTTAAAATTTTATTACTTAAAATACCACATTACTTAAAACACCAAAGGGTAGACATTTAATCTATGCCTACCCTTTGCTTAGCATTACTTTATAAAGCTAACTTTATAAACCCAGCAATTAACCGCGTGGGCAGATTTCGCTAGCTTCAAAGAAGTAAGCAATTTCACGCGCCGCAGATTCAGCAGAGTCTGAACCGTGTACTGCGTTAGCATCAATTGAAGTAGCGAAGTCGGCACGAATAGTACCGGCATCAGCTTCTTTAGGGTTGGTAGCGCCCATTAGCTCACGGTTTTTTAGAATAGCATTTTCGCCTTCTAATACTTGCACAACCACAGGGCCTGAAGTCATAAAGCCAACGAGGTCTTTGTAGAAAGGACGTTCTTTGTGTTCAGCGTAAAAACCACCAGCTTTGGCATCATCTAACTGCAACATTTTTGCTGCAACTACTTGTAAGCCAGCTTTTTCAAAGCGTGCAATAATTTCGCCAACTGCGTTTTTAGCAACGGCATCGGGCTTAATAATTGATAATGTACGTTCAACGGCCATGGTGTTCTCCAGTTATGTTTAAAAACTAAAATTAAAAAAACTTAAAATTAATTCGACAGATTATACGCTGAAGCTCTCGCCACAACCACACTCGTCTTTAACCAGCGGGTTATTGAAACGAAAATAACTATTAACGCCTTCTTTAACATAGTCAACTTCAGTGCCATCAAGCAAAGCTAAGTTGGCTTTATCGACAATAACTTTCACACCATGATTTTCAAATACGGCATCGTTGGCTTCAACTTTATCAGCAAAATCTAAAACGTAAGCATAGCCAGAGCAGCCGCTAGGCTTAACGTTTACCCTTAAACCTGCGCCTTCACCGCGTTCTTTAAGGCAATGGCTAATGTGTTCGGCTGCTGCGGATGTAATGGATAGCGACATTTTGATCTCCAAATTAACTTCTTAAGCCTTCTAAAGCTTGGTTTAACTGCTGACCGGCAAGGGTTGCTTGCGCTAGGGTTAGGTAGCGACCAAAACTAAAACGAACAGAGCTTAGTGCTGTTGCTCGGTTTAAACCCAAAGCGACGAGCACATAAGAGGGGTCGATACTGGCGGCATTGCAGGCCGAACCTGTTGAAACGGCTAGGTTAGGTAGCGCCATCATCAGTGTTTCAGCTTCTATGGCTGGAAAAGCTAGGTTAATGATGCCCGGCCAGTTGCTTAGGTTGGCCGCTGTTTGAACGAACAAGGCTGGGTTAACCTCTTCTAAAAAAGCAGTACGGCAGAGACTAATATGACTAAGGTCTTGCGCCATTTGTTCCCCAGCCATTTGTGCTGCCAAACCTATACCCACTAGCTGATGAGTGGGTAAAGTGCCTGAACGCATTCCTCGTTCATGCCCACCGCCGTGAATTAATGCTTCTAAATGCACAGCCGGTTGACGGCGAACATACAAAGCACCCACACCCTTGGGGCCGTAAAACTTGTGTCCACTAAGCGATAACAGATCCACCTGTAGCTGGTTCACATCAATCGGTAATTTGCCAACCGCTTGAGCCGCATCAATATGAAAAAGTGCTGAATGGTTTTTTAACAATTGGCCAATTTTAGCAACAGGGTTCACCGTGCCTAGCTCGTTATTCACCAGCATTAACGACACCATTAACGTGTCGGGTGTTAAAGCTGCGGCCACCTGTTCAACACTAATCTGCCCTTTGGCATCGGGCTTTAAATAGGTAATACGGTAGCCTTCTTTTTCTAGCCAATGGCAGGTGTCTAATACCGCCTTATGCTCTAGGGCTGAAGTTATTATGTGCCGGCCTTTATCGGGGTTGGCTCTGGCCGCACCAATAAGGGCAAGGTTGTTGGCTTCGGTTGCGCCTGAAGTCCAAACAATTTCGCGTACATCGGCACCTAATAAACTAGCAACCTGCTGACGGGCTTTTTCAACGGCTTGCTCTGCTTGCCAACCGGCCAGGTGTGAACGAGAGGCAGGGTTAGCAAAGCAGCCATCCAGCGTTAGGTGCTGCCCCATTAACTTGGCAACTTCAGGCGCAACGGGGGTGGTTGCGGCATAGTCTAAATAAATAAGGGAACTCATAAGTGATAACAACCTGAAACAGCAAGAGGTGAAAATAAAACCAGTTAAAAATTAAATCTACTTAAGCTAAATTGCTTAAGTTACACAGTGGCCAGTTCAATTTTATTGGCGGCTCTATTAGCAACCTGCTGTTTTATAGTGAGTGCTGCCCGTTGCTTGTTTTCTTTAGTAACCAGTTCAGCAAGGGTGATACTGCTTAAAAAGTTATGTATTTGATCGGATAAATCACACCACAAATGGTGGGTTAAGCATTTGCTGCCTTGCAAACAATCGCCTTTACCACCACAGCGGGTGGCATCAACCGATTCGTTCACTGCATCAATCACTGAGGCCACGCAAATGGCTTCTGGTTCACGGGCTAGCTGATAGCCGCCACCAGGGCCACGCACACTCGTTACTAGTTCGTTACGGCGTAAGCGGGCAAAGAGTTGTTCTAAATAAGAGAGGGATATTTCTTGGCGGCCAGATATATCGGCTAAAGACACTGGCCCTTCTTGTGCATTCAGAGCCAGGTCTAGCATAGCGGTGACCGCATAACGGCCTTTTGTGGTCAAACGCATGAAAAAATCTCCCTGACAGTATTAGGTGATTTGATTATGCAAAGACCATACGTTTTAGTCAAGTAATGACTGGCTACGCAAGTAATCCTCGTAAGTGCCGTGGAAGTCAACGATGCCCGTGGCGGTTAGTTCAATAATGCGCGTTGCCAAAGAAGAAACAAATTCACGGTCATGGCTAACAAACAGCAAAGTGCCTGGGTAGTTTTCTAGGGCAAGGTTCAAGGATTCAATGGATTCCATATCCAAGTGGTTGGTTGGCTCATCCATCACCATAATATTCGGGCGTTGCAGCATTAGCTTACCGAACAGCATACGACCCTGCTCACCCCCTGAAATAACGCCGACTTTCTTGTCAATTTCTTTTTGAGAAAAGAGTAACCGGCCTAGCGTGCCACGAATCACCTGCTCGTCATCGCCTTCACGGCCACAAGAAGCCATCCAATCATAAAGTGTCACTGACTCAGCAAATTCATGAGCATGGTCTTGTGCATAGTAGCCAATTTCAGCATTTTCAGACCACTTCACCTTGCCTTTTGTGGGTTCTAACTCGCCCATCAAACATTTTAGCAAGGTGGTTTTACCAATACCGTTCGGGCCGATAATGGCCACCCTTTCGCCCACATTCACTTGCAAGTTAAAGTTGCGGAACAGCTCTTGGTCAAACGATTTAGCTAAGCCTTCCACTTCTAAAGCTATGCGGTGCAGCTTCTTTTCTTGCTCAAAACGAATAAAAGGATTCTGGCGGCTAGAAGGTTTAATTTCATCCAGCTGAATTTTATCAATTTGACGCGCACGAGAAGTGGCCTGCTTAGACTTAGAAGCGTTAGCTGAGAAGCGGCTAACAAAGGCTTTTAAGTCAGCAATTTGTGCTTTCTTTTTGGCGTTGTCTGACTGCATCTGCTCGCGAGCTTGAGTAGAAGCGGTCATGTATTCATCGTAGTTACCGTGATAAAGACGCAGTTCACCGTAATCCATATCCGCCATGTGCGTACATACGCTGTTCAAAAAGTGACGGTCGTGCGAAATAATAATCATGGTGCAGTTGCGCTGGTTCAAAACGCCTTCTAACCAACGAATGGTATTAATATCCAAGTTGTTGGTTGGTTCATCTAGTAGCAGAATTTCTGGGTCTGAGAACAAGGCTTGCGCCAAAAGAACACGCAGCTTAAAGCCGGGCGCTATTTCGTTCATTAAACCAAAATGCTGTTCTACAGGAATGCCCACGCCGATAAGCAACTCACCGGCGCGTGATTCAGCGGTATAACCATCCATTTCGGCAAACTCGCCTTCCAATTCGCCAGCACGAATACCGTCGGCTTCGGTCATTTCTGGGTTGGAATAGATAGCATCACGCTCTTCTTTTACCTTCCACAGTTCTTCATGGCCCATAATGACCGTGTTAATTACGCTGCATTCTTCGTAGGCAAACTGGTCTTGGCGCAGCTTACCCAAGCGTTCATTCGGGTCTTTAGAAACGTTACCTGCGCTGGGTTCTAAATCACCCCCGAGGATTTTCATAAAAGTAGTTTTACCAGAGCCGTTGGCACCAATAAGACCGTAGCGATTACCGTTACCAAATTTAACGGATACATTTTCAAACAGTGGCTTAGCGCCAAACTGCATGGTGATATTTGCAGTGGTTAGCAAGGGAATTTACTCAATAGTGGTGGAATAATAAAAAGAAAGGAAAACCGGCGGCGCATTATGGCACAGCACAGCCGGTTACCAAAACGGACTAAGAATTTAAGCCTAGGGTTTAAGCTTGGGGTGGAGTGTCTTTAACTCTAGGGTTTTTAGGTGAGTAATCACTTTTTTTGCGGCCAATTTCTTCTAGGCCACACTGCTCGCAAGCATCGCCATCCTCAGGAAAGCTACTAGGTTCAATTTTAGGTAGTTGCTCGGCATGAAAGTCATCATCTAAACGCTTTAAGGCTTGGCACATTTTAGCCATCCGCTCATCCATTAAATGCATGTGATCTAGTAAACCACGAATGGATTTTGCCACTGGGTCGGGCATTTCTTGGCTCATGCCATAGGCATCAAAACCGTAGCGTTTTTGTGCAGCAGCGCGTAACGCTGGATCAACTGGAATGTCTTCTTCAGGCTCATCTGGCTGGCTGCGTAGAACAATGCGCCCCGGAATACCCACCACAGTAGCACCGGCAGGCACAGCTTTATTTACCACTGCATTAGAACCAATTTTAGCGCCTTTACCCACCGTAAAAGGGCCAAGAATTTTAGCGCCAGCACCCACAATTACGCCATCTTCAAGTGTTGGGTGGCGCTTGCCTTTGTTCCAGCTAGTGCCGCCTAGGGTAACGCCATGATAAAGCGTGACGTCATTGCCAATTTCTGCGGTTTCGCCAATCACTACGCCCATGCCGTGATCAATAAAAAAGCGGCGGCCAATTTTTGCACCAGGGTGAATTTCTATGCCGGTAAACCAGCGGGCAAAAGTTGAAAGAAAACGTGCCAGCCATTTAGCGCCTTTATTCCACAACCAGTGGTTACAGCGATGCATTAACAAAGCGTGTAGGCCTGGGTAGGTGGTCAACACTTCAAACCAATTACGGGCGGCTGGGTCACGTTTGAAGACACTGCCAATGTCTTCACGAACTTGTTTAAACATTAGTTACTCTCTGGGGGTTTAATTGCAGCATCTTTATTCGCTGCCCGTTGCGTTAAGGTTAAAATACCACGCAGCATATTCACTTCTATCGTATCTGGCCTTGCACGCATATAAAGACGACGTAAACGGCTCATTAGCTGCCTAGGTTTATCAGGATTATGAAAATTAATATCAATTAGGGTTTGTTCTAGGTGTCCAAAGAAATGCTCTAAGGTTTCGCCATTAGCAAAAGGCACATCCCATTCGGTGCCAAAAGGCTGTTCTGCTTGCTTGGCTTCAGCGGCAAGCACTGCCATGCGTAATTCATAGGTAAGTACCTGTACCGCAGCAGCAAGGTTTAAAGAACTAAAATCTGGATTGCAGGGAATGTGTACGTGAAGGTGGCAAAGATGCAATTCTTCATTGCTTAGGCCACGGTCTTCGCGCCCAAACACCAAGGCGATGCGGTGTTCTGCATGGGCTAATTCTTCCTCTAAACGCCCAGCCAATTCACGAGGGTTTAACAGCGGCCAAGGCAAGTGGCGTGAACGGGCGCTGCTGCCTGCTACCAAGGTGCAATCGGCTACGGCATCTTCTAAACAATCATAAATTTTGGCTTGTTCTAAAATATCAATGGCACCGGCGCTACGAAAGGCGGCATCTTGGTGAGGGAACTTTCCCCTAGGCGCAACTAAGCACAAGTCTGTTAGCCCCATGTTTTTCATAGCGCGGGCAACACCGCCGATATTGCCGGGATGGGAAGTGCCTACAAGTACAATTTTAATGGCTTTAAGCATAATTTTTCTCTGGAAATACGCATCGCGTAGCTTGTTATTACGCGAAAACCGACTATCATACTCCCCCAATTCGTTCCTTAACAATTATGATCGGTGAAGTATGCACCCAACAATTCAATTGGCTCTACGTGCTGTGCGTAGTGTCAGCGAGCACTATGAGTATGTTGCCGAGCGTTTAGACATAGCGCGCGTTGACAATGCAATTGCAGAGTTGCTGAGTAACTGTGGTTGGCGAGTTGAACAAGCTTTAGAACGCCAGCTTGTTAGAGCCCACCCAGATGCTACTTTTCAAGGTCGTAATATTCAACTAAAAGGTAGCGGCGAAATGACTTGGGTAGTGAATCCACTACTAGGTTATGAAAACCTTGGTCGCGCCTACCCTGCTTATGGCATTTCTGTAGCTATCTATCTAAAAGATAAGCTAGAACACGTTATTATTTTTAACCCAGCCACCGAGCAAGAGTTTATTGCTAGCCGTGGTCGTGGCGCGACGCTTAATGGCCGCCGCATTCGTGTTACTTCGGGTTGGAAGCCTGAACAAGCAACCCTTGCCTTCCCCTTGCCAGCAATCGAAATGCGCGAACAA
Source organism: Pseudomonadaceae bacterium (assembly GCA_012727935.1). GTDB lineage: Bacteria > Pseudomonadota > Gammaproteobacteria > Pseudomonadales > Halomonadaceae > Marinospirillum. Next base: position 19,242 of record JAAYGA010000145.1, read on the forward strand.
CTCTTAGCGGTTTATGCCAACCTAGTGCCTAATTTAGGTGTGCAAAACCTAGTAGCCAGTGGTTGTACTGCCTTAGATATTTGTGCCATTGCTGCCGGTCAGCTAGATGCCGGTATCTTCTTAGGCGCTGATGAAACCGAGCTTGCCCCTGCTTTATTGGTTTTAAAGGAAGCGGGTGGTTTATTTGGCGACTTAACCGGCGCACCTTCACTAGACAGAGAAGGCCGCTTGTTGGTAACTAACCCTAAAGCTTTCCGCCAACTAGTTAGCCAGCTTAAACCACACCTTATTTAAAATAGTTATAAGGTATGTATAAAAGCCCCATCAACTTTTATGGCTGATGGGGATTTTAATTTTAACGGGCTTTTGGTTTTAAGTTATTTGAAGGCTTGCTTGTTCACGCTTTCTTCGCCTTTGTAGCCAGTAAACCAGCATAAATAACCCTAGCCCAGGAAGCCACATAATTTCTTTTGGGATGCGTTCAGCAGGCACGCGTGCGCTGGTTATTTCTTGATCGAACTCAAGGCCTAACTCTGCTGCTGTGCTGGCAAAAGAGACGTTATCAATGATTAGCTTACCTTGCTCATAAATGACTTCTAAGCCCATGGCTGCCAAACGCTCTTCACCCTTGCCTTTAGTTGTAACCGGCATCAGCACCACAAAGCTTTTTTCGTTACCCACATAATCTTCGCCTTTAATCCATAAGCGCAATTCGGTGCCTTGTTCAAGGTTACCCATGCTTTCAACGAAGGTTTGGCGATTCAAGTCTTCATAAGGGTCGATAAGCGTATCTAGCCAATAACCGGGTCTAAAAAGGGTGAAGGCGACCAGTAACAGCAAAGCACTTTCATACCAGCGGCTGCGTATTACTAGCCAGCCTTGGGTTCCTGCTGCAAAAATTAACATGGCAGCGGTTGCCACTATAAAAATGAGTATTCCATGCCACCAATCAACATTAATTAACAGTAAATCTGTGTTAAAAATAAACAAAAAAGGCAAGGCTGCGGTGCGTAAGCTGTAATAAAACGCATGAACCCCCGTCTTTATTGGGCTGCCTTTAGATACCGCCGCCGCTGCAAAAGAAGCAAGGCCAACCGGCGGCGTTACATCGGCCATAATGCCAAAATAAAACACAAAAAGGTGCACGGCAATCAGCGGCACAACCAGCCCACTTTGCTGGCCTAAAATTACTATTACGGGCGCAATTAAGCTAGAAACCACAATGTAATTGGCGGTGGTGGGTAAACCCATACCAAGGATTAAGCTAAAAACTGCCGTAAATAACAGCATTAGCAACAGGTTGCCCATGGATAAAAATTCAACTAAATCAGCCAAAACAAGGCCAACCCCTGTTTGTGAAACAGCGCCTACAATAATGCCTGCGGTGGCGGTTGCTATGCCAATACCAATCATGTTGCGTGCGCCGGTTATTAGCCCTTCACGTAAATCAACCAGCCCTTCACGGCTTGCGGCTTTAAACTGGCTGGCATTATTGCCCCGCATCCAAGTTATTAAAGGGCGCTGGGTTAGCAAAATGCCTATTAGCATAACGCTACCCCAAAAGGCAGATAGCCCAGGCGATAGGCGTTCCACCATAAGGCACCAAACCAAGACCACCACCGGCAAGATAAAGTGCAAACCTGATAGCAAAACTGTACGGGTATCGGGCAGCGTTTCAATGGGCTGGTTAGGGTCATCTGCTATTAAAGGGGGGTTGCTTGCAGCAATTTTTAACAGCCCCAAATAGCAGGCAATTAACATGGTGCAAATAACCAGCAATGCCGAATCGCCTAGCAAGGGTTTAAGCCAACCTAAACCATAATAAACCGCCAAAGAAATGCCTGAAATTAGCATGGCTCCAAAGGCAAAGCCGGTGATGCGCCTTAACCAAGGCTTATGCACCACGGCACTAATGGGCTGCATATTCAGCTTAAGTGCTTCTAAATGAACAATGTATAACAGTGCAATGTAAGAAATGGCAGCAGGTAAAAAGGCGTGCTTAATAATATCAACGTAAGGAATGCCCACGTATTCAACCATTAAAAAGGCGGCGGCTCCCATTACCGGCGGCATAATTTGCCCGTTCACCGATGAAGCCACTTCCACAGCGCCGGCTTTTTCAGCAGAAAACCCCACTTTTTTCATCATGGGAATGGTGAATGTGCCGGTTGTAACAACATTGGCAATTGATGAGCCTGAGATCATGCCGGTCAAAGCAGAGGCAACCACCGCAGCTTTAGCCGGCCCGCCCCGCATGTGACCTAGCAGGCTAAAGGCGAGTTGAATAAAGTAATTACCAGCCCCTGCACGTTCTAGCAGCGCACCAAACAAAACAAATAAAAAAACAAAACTAGTAGAAACGCCCAAAGCAATACCAAACACCCCTTCGGTCGTAATCCACTGGTGATTTGCCATTGCCTTTAAACTTACACCACGGTGGGCAAGGATATCGGGCATGTAGGGCCCGGCTAGGCTATAAAAAAGAAACAAGAGCGCAATAATGGCAAGCGGTGGGCCAAGGGTGCGTCGGGTGGCTTCCAAAAGCATGGGAATACCCAAACACGCCACCAGCATATCAAGGGTTGTAAGGCTGCCGGGGCGAAGTGCTAGCTGTTGATAAAAAATAAACAAATAAGCAGAACTTGCCACAGCCAGCAAAGCCAGCGCCATGTCTGTTATGGGGATGCGGTGGCGTGGTGATTTTTTAAAGGCAGGGTAGGCTAGAAAAGCTAATAACAAAGCAAAACTTAGGTGAATAGAACGCGTTTCTGTATCGTTTAAAATGCCCCATTTAAAAATAAAAGGTAGTGGCGATGCTATCCAAAGCTGAAACAATGACCAGCCTAGTGCAATGGTGGCAATCAGCAGCGCCATTAAACCTTGCGGAGACCGTGCGCCGGTTTCTTGTGCAACAAGTTCCTGTGCCACTGAACCCTGTGTGCTTGTCTGTTTTATACTCGACATAGTTAGTCCTTAGTCAGTAGTAAGGTTGGGTCAGTAGGTGGCCACTTAATTAAAAAGCCAGATTAAAAGCGCTTAATTAAAAGCGCTAGATCAAAAAGTTTAATTAAAAAAAGTGGCTGCCAATCATTGCCAGCTTACATCCAGCCACGCTCTTTGTAATAACGTATAGCGCCTTCATGTAACGGGGCAGATAAACCCGCTTTAATCATGTCTTGCTCTTTAAGATCAGCAAACGCTGGGTGAAGCTTTTTAAAGCGATCTAAATTATCAAATACTGATTTTACAACTTGGTAAACTAGATCAGGGCTAACCTTGGCACTGGTAGATAAAACGGCTTTACCACCAATGGAAGGCGTGGGTTTGTCGTTACCCTTGTACAGCCCACCGGGAATTTCAGCCTTGGTGTAATAGCTTTTTTCTGCCAACAAAGCATCAATGGCAGCCCCTGTAATAGGAACAAAAACAGCATCCACTGTGGTGGTGGCTTCTTGCAAAGAGCCGTTGGGGTGGCCTACAAAATAGGTCATTACATCAATGTTGTTATCATTTAATGCACTGGCTTGTTCTGCAGGTTTTAGTTCTGCAGCTAAAGAAAACACCGATTTATCCCAGCCTTTTTTCTCCATAATTTCTTCAAGGGTGTTGCGCTGCCCTGAACCTGGGTTACCAATATTGACCCGCTTATTTTTCATACTGTCTAAATCAGTAATTTTGGCATCTTTGCGTGCAAGCACGGTGAACACTTCACTTTGCAGTGAAAAAAGCGCCCGTATATCGTCCATTTTTCCTTCAGCAGCAAAAGGTGCTAAGCCTTCCATTGCCTTGTATTGGTGATCGGACTGCATTACACCAAAGTTAAATTCACCACTACGAATGCCGTTCACGTTAGCCACACCGCCACCACTTGAGGGCGCATTGCATCTAACGCCGTGGGTTTTGCTGTCGCGGTTAACAAATCGGCAAATGGACTGGCCTGCAACGTAGTAAACACCCGTTTGACCGCCGGTACCAATGGTGACATAGCGGTCATCGGCCAAGGCGCTGCCTGCCCAAGTGATTCCTGTTAAGGCTGCGGATAAGACCAGCGCAAGGGTTTTATTTTTATACATAACATTTCTCCTGAGGTAAGTTTAAGACGTTACCCGTTAACCACTAGCAAGTACAAGCAAATTTAGACTTAAGTTAGAGGTTTAAATAGACTTAAAATACTAAGCAAAAACACCGATTTAATATAAAAAAGTGGCCTCTACCCCCCCTGTTTAGGGGTGGGTAGGCTTTTCTTCCTAGCCTTATAATTAAGCTGAGTAGGGGTAATAAGTAAAATTTCTTGCCCTTAAAAACCAAGACTGAGGCAACTTAATTATGAAAACCATGACCCGCTTACTTTTCTTTTTATTGGCTTTATCCGTGCTATTCACTCTATCAGGGTGTTTTGAATCTTCCTCAAGTGGCTCAGGCTCAACACCTGATTTAAGTGCTAAAGAACCACCGGCTTCTGGCTCTACACCTAACTCAGGAGGCTCTACCTCTACACCCGAAGCTACTAAGGATACTTCCACAATACCTCCAAATAATGGCAAGCCTGGCTGCCTTACCTTAGGTAAACACTTTTTAGTAACCAATTTAACTGGAAAAGAGTTTTGTGCTGATAAGCCAATATTTTCTGAAAAGGATGACTCGATTACTTTTACAGACAACACCAATGTAGAAGCTGGCCAGAAGAAAGAAATTAGAATACTTAGACCTAACAATAAAGCTGCAAACAGTTTACTTTCAAGTAATGGCGAGTTACTAATAGACTATGTTTATAATAAAGATACCAATAAGTATCAAGGCAATAAACTATGTTTTAAAACAACAGATTTAAATGCTGATTTAGGAAAATATGGCATTAGTATTGATACAGTAGCAAAAACTTTTACATTCAATGAAGTGAAACTACAAGAGATGCATGATCATGCCTGCTCGATTCGTACCAATAACAAAGACACTAACAGCACGCTTTTCCTGAATGGAACGCTAAGCTATGAGTAGTTAAAAGCTAACCAAGCTTTAGTTATAAGGCTGGAAGTTTTAATTTTATTACTAAGGTGGCCTGATTCCGATACGTCATTGGAATCAGGCTTTTAATTTTCAAATAAGTTAATCAATTAGTTAGGTCGAACAACGCTAAACACTTCATCTAAACCAGCATATTCTGCACCACCTAACCTTGCTAGTGGGCTAATTTTTTTAGCATCAAGAAGGTAACGGCCTTTAGCTTCATCTACTTGAATAACATCATCTTTTATATAGGCTTGAATAAGCTCGGCGTAAATAACAGCTTGCTGTTGGTTACCTAAATAATGCACTTCATGCAGCTTGGCATGAAAAGCAATTGGTGCAGATTTTAAGCGGGGTAAAGGACAGCCAGGAAATTCAACCAGCTGGTTATCTGCCATTAAGTCTAATTCAGATTCACCGTAAGGCAGGGTTGCAGCACTGGCAGTTACATCTTCAGCCTGTGAACTGGAAGGTAGGTGGATAACAAAATCTCGCCCAGTAAGAATATTATAGCGCGTATCTTTGGCTTCTTCTGGCGTTTTCTTGCCAATTGAAAGCATAACTATGGGTGGATCTGAACAAACCGCATTAAAAAACGAGAAGGGTGCCAAATTTAACTGGCCTTCATCTGAGGCAGTTAACACCCAAGCAATGGGGCGAGGAATTAAAGTTTGAGTCATCAGGTGATAACAGGTGTTAGGTTTTAGCTGGGCTAAATCCAGTAGCATTTTACTCTCCAACAATTAGGCAGGTTTTAGCGGGGCTGTAATTCGGCCTGCATTTGGTTTAAGCGGTCTGAAGCTTCGTAAACCACATAGGTTGTAGTATCTGGCCAGCCACGGTGTACAAGAATACGCATATCGCCACGTTGCCATTCAAATTCCACTGGACCTTCTGCACGACGACCCAACACCCGCTGCCAAGGGCCTAATTCTTTGCTTACACTTTCAGCAATTAAGCGCACTTGTTCTGTGTCATTAACGGAACGAAAAGTAATTTCAGCAACCGCAAATAACTGCTCTTTTAAGGTATAGCCTAGAGTCATTTCAGTCGCAGATTTTCTCCATTCGCTTGGGTCATAAAGATCATAGGGGTAGGTATCAACTTCCCTTACCACCTTAACTTTAGTTGAACGAAGAGCCTTCCGCATCGCCTCACGGTTCACCGTATTAAGAGACAAGCCAAACAATTGTACTGTTTGGTTTAAAGTCACTTGATGCATCCACGCCTTACTGCCATCGGGAGCTTGCACTTGTAACCATTCGCCTTTGCGTTGTAACTCAATAACACTGGTGCCGCTTGGTAGCTGATTAATTAGCTCGGCATTGGCTTTTGGCTGGGCGCGAACATTGCCTATAGCAACAGAAACTTGCCACACATCACCCTCAGCAGCCTGAGCTGTTTGCAGTAACAACAAACACGCAAGTGCAAAAGCAAAATGGGTTAAAAACTGCTTTAGTTGTAAGATTTGTTCTGGCATTCCATTCATTGTTTTACTATCCACCTGCTTAAAAGCTTGTTAATCAAAGCCACCAACAACAAACTTATAATGATTGTTACGTAAGATAACCACAGTGCCAAAATAACTACAAACGCCTTCAGGACTTAGTCAATAGTAATATTGTAAAAGCTTTTTTTGAATGACTAAAAACAACAAAATTCCGAGATTGCCGAACTGTCTTTATACCAGTTTTTTCCGTTAATCCCAAGTAACCCTACCTATTTCTAGCTCTTCTAAACGCTTAACCTGTCCAAACCCCTGCCTAGCCCTAGGGCTAATGGGGTAATTTACTGGCTAAAACACTGCCTCTTAGCAGCAGTTCTAACCTAAGCTGTACAATATTTGCTTCATTAGTTTTTTAGGTTATAAAAACTTTGTTTTATCTTCAGCTCTTTCCTGCCTGAGTTATTGCGGTATGATGACCAACAAGCTACTGTCAAAAATTTGGCTGTAGAATAACTATAAACTGGGAATATTAAGCGAGAGACCTATAAAAGTGGACGCACACCAATCACCCCGTATTTTGATTGTTGAAGATGATGCACGTCTTGCAACCCTAACCCGTGAATATTTAGAAGGTAATGGCTTCCAAATTTCTATTGAAGGCGATGGTGCTCGTGCAGTTGAACGTATTCTTCGTGAAAACCCTGATCTTATTATTCTTGATGTAATGCTACCTGGCGAAGATGGTTTAAGCATTTGTCGTAAAGTTAAGATGGAAAGAGACATTCCAATTCTAATGCTAACAGCGCGTACCGATGATATGGATCAGGTCGTCGGTTTAGAAATGGGTGCCGATGACTATGTTGCTAAGCCGGTTCGTCCGCGCGTGTTACTAGCGCGTGTTCGTGCTTTATTAAGACGCGCAGAAGCACAACCCGCAGCCAATGATTCCACCAACACACAACAAGCTCGCCTTGAGTTTGGTGATTTAATTATTGATAGTTCCATGCGTGAAGCTTGGTTGAACACAGAAGCCATTGAGCTAACCAGTGCCGAATTTGATCTACTTTGGCTACTAGCTTCTAATGCAGGCCGTGTGCTGACGCGCGAAGAAATTTTTACCGCTTTGCGGGGCATAGAATATGACGGCCAAGACCGCTCTATTGATGTACGTGTTTCTAGGATTCGCCCCAAAGTTGGCGACGACCCTATGCACCCACGTCGCATTAAAACTGTACGCAGCAAGGGCTATCTTTTTGTTAAAGAAATTTAATAATCTTCTAGCTAAGCATTTAATTCTAAACTAATGTTTAATTTTAATCGGCTACACAAGCGCCTAGGCAGCATTTTTCTACGTGTTTACCTAGGCGTGTTGGGTGCATTTGTTGGCACTTTACTACTAAGCTTTGTGTTGGTTCATTTTACTAACCAAGTGCGCTTAGAAGCCTATTATGAAAAACTGCTTTCAGGTCTTTTTGCCACTTTAAAAGAAGACTTCTTACAAGTTCCCAATAACAAGGAAGCCGAATGGTTAGATGAAGTTAACCAAACGCTTGGTATTCACCTTACCCTTAGCAGCCTAGATAAGCACAACTTAACTACACGTCAGTTAAAACGTTTGCATGAACAACGCCTTTTAGTAACTAACCAAGCCAATCAGCTGCAAGTTTTTTTCCCAACCAGCCAACCCAAACAAGTCTTAGTTACACACCTGTCTAGGGTGGCGAGTCAGCAAGCCAGTGCTGCCATTTACCTACTTTTACGCGACTTGAAACGCACCCCCATTAAACTAAGGCAAGCACGCCTAATACAAATTGGGAAAAATTTTTCTTACCCATTAGTGTTGTTAACTGAACTGCCCCAAGACTCTGACCCTTTGCAAATCAGCCGCTTAAAAAGAGGTGAGCAGATAGTGGTGTTTTCAGACACTAACCGCCACATTATTAGCTATATTCAGCTTGATACTGACAGCTGGTTAAAAGTGGGGCCAGTTCGTCTTTTTAACCACTACCCTAGCTCTCTTATTCTTAGCATATTTTTAGCTTCTTTAATTGTGTTAACCCTCTCTATTGGGTGGTTTTTGCACGGCTTAGAAAGCCGCCTACGCCATTTAGAAAGGGCTTCAAGCCAGCTAGCCGCTGGTAATTTACAAGCGAGGGTTAAAATTGTTGGTGACGATTTTATCAGTAAGCTAGCCATCGCATTTAACCGCATGGCAGAACAGTTACAGCGCCTGCTGCGTACCCAACAAGAAATGATTCATGCGGTATCACACGAACTACGCACCCCCGTAGCCCGCATTCGCTTTGGCATACAAATGATTGAAGACTTAAGCGAAGATGGCAGCCCTCATGCCATGATTGCTAAGCAGGTGTATGGCATAGACCAAGACATTGATGAGCTAGACACCTTAATTGACGAAATTTTAACCTATGCGCGGCTAGGGCAAGAAAAGCTACAGTTACAGTTCATTCGCCAAGATGTTACAGGGTTAACGGAAGAAATTTTTGCCCGCTTTGAACGCACCAACCTCAAGCTGAATTTTAGTTTTGTCATTAATAACCCTGCCAATCTTAGCCCTGAAGTGGATGTTGAAGGGCGTTATTTCCAACGTGCAATACAAAACTTAATTGGTAATTCGGTTCGCTATGCACAACAACAAATTCGCATTAGCTGCCATTTAGAAAACGACACCTTTAGGGTTGATGTAGAAGACGATGGCCCGGGCATTCCTGAAGAAGATTGCGAAAGGGTGTTTATGCCCTTTTCACGCCTAGATGACAGCCGCACTCGCAGTTCGGGTGGTTATGGCTTAGGGCTTTCTATTGTACAGCGCATTATTTATTGGCATCGTGGCAGTGCGTTGGTTGACCGTAGCCCCAATTTAGGCGGCGCACGCTTTAGTTTAATTTTTCCTCGTACTCAGTCTGATAAACTACCGCCTTTAGAAGTGCCACCCCAGTAAAAGGTGGCTTTACCTTGGCCACCGCAGGAACCCCTAATGCCCGATATCGTGCTTTATCAGCCTGAAATTCCGCCTAATACCGGCAATATTATTCGCTTATGTGCCAACACAGGTTTTCGCCTACACCTAGTTGAACCCTTGGGCTTTGTGCTAGATGACAAACGCTTGCGCCGTGCCGGTTTGGATTACCATGAATGGACCGCCGTTACAGTACACCCCAACCTAGAAGCACTTTTGGCCAGCCTCAAGCCTAAGCGAATTTTGGCTTTAACCACCAAGGGTAAACGCGCTTATCATCAAGTAGACTACCGCGATGATGACCTGTTAATTTTTGGCCCTGAAACCCGTGGTTTGCCTGCTGAATTTATTGAAAGCCTGCCAGCTGAACAGCGTATTCGTATTCCTATGTTACCCAATAGCCGTAGCATGAACCTGTCTAATGCTTGCAGTCTTATTGTCTATGAAGCTTGGAAGCAGCTGGGTTTTTCAGGTGCTGAACTGGAATAAAACTCAACTCGCTAAGTTTTAACCCTTATTACTGAGCAATTTTTTAGTTATGCAAAAAATTCTTGCCCGTCTTAATGAACACCAACTTGAAGCCGTTAAACAGGTCGATAGCCCCCTGCTAGTATTAGCCGGTGCGGGTTCAGGCAAAACCAGTGTTATCACCAGCAAAATCGCCTATTTAATTCGCAGCCGTGGTATGGCGGCTCGCAATATTTGTGCCTTAACTTTTACCAATAAAGCCGCCCGTGAAATGCGTGAAAGGGTGAATAAAATGCTCAGCCGTGAAGAAGCCAAAGGTTTAACCGTTTCCACTTTTCACTCCCTAGGCTTAGACATTATTCGCAAAGAAATTAAGCATTTAGGCTATAAAAGTGGTTTTTCATTGTTTGATACCGAAGATACTAAAGCCTTAATGCGCGATTTAATGCACAAGGATGACCAAGCCGATGCCGACACCATCAACCAAGTTCAATACCTTATTTCTAATTGGAAAAATGATTTAGTTGAGCCAGAAGAAGCGGCCAACCTAGAAAGTGATAACCCTAAAAGCCAGCTTGCTGCTCAGGTTTATGAGCAATATAACCGCCACCTACGGGCTTATAATGCGGTTGATTTTGATGATTTAATTCGCCTGCCTGTGCTGTTATTTCAAAACCAGCCAGAAGTGTTAGAAAAGTGGCAACACCGAATGCACTACCTTTTGGTAGATGAGTACCAAGACACCAATATCAGCCAATACCGCTTGGTTAAGTTACTCACCAGCTTAAGAAAAACCTTTACTGTCGTAGGTGACGATGATCAGTCCATCTACTCCTGGCGCGGTGCTAGACCAGAAAACCTTAATCAGCTGAGTGAAGACTTTGCTAATTTAAAAATTATTAAGCTAGAACAAAATTACCGTTCAACTGAACGTATTCTAAAAGCTGCTAACCAGCTAATAGCCAACAATCCCCATGTGCATGAAAAAAAGCTGTGGAGTGAATTAGGCTTTGGTGACCCTATTCGAGTAATAGAATGCCAAAATGAAGAAGCGGAAGCCGAACGAGTAGCGGCAGAAATAATGACCCGACGCATTAAAGAGCGCTGCCACTGGAAAGATTTTGCTGTGCTTTATCGGGGTAATTTCCAGTCGCGTATTTTAGAAATAAAACTGCAAGCCTTTCAAATTCCTTACAAAATAAGCGGCGGTACTAGCTTTTTTGCCCGCAATGAAATCAAAGATATTATGGGCTACTTGCGGCTACTCATTAACCCAGCCGACGATAATGCTTTTTTACGCATTATTAATATTCCACGCCGTGAAATTGGACCGGCTATTTTAGAAAAACTAGCCACCTATGCAAAAGATCGTGAAATCAGTCTTTTTTCAGCCTGCGATGAAATGGGTTTAGAGCAGTACTTAAAAGCAAACCAAGTGGAGCGTTTAAGACGCTTTACGCATTGGCTAGGCCGTATTATGCAGCAGTGTGAAACCGGTGACCCTATAGCCGCCTTAGGTGAAATGATTCGTGATATGGATTACGAAGCTTGGCTACACCAAAATGCCAGTTCACCCACTGTCGCAGAACGCCGCTATGCCAATATTTGGGTATTAATAGATTCTTTAGCAGAAACCTTAAAGCGAATGCAGGAAGACGACGACCAAGTAGGTATTCGTGAAGCCATAGCCCGCTTGGTTCTGCGTGATTTATTAGAACAGCAAGAAGAAGAGGATGATTCTGACAAGGTTCAGCTGTTAACACTGCACGCTTCTAAAGGCTTGGAATTTCCACAAGTATTTTTAATTGGTATGGAAGAAGAACTGCTGCCTCACCGCAACGCCATTGAATCTGAAACGGTTGAAGAAGAAAGGCGGCTGGCCTATGTGGGCATTACTCGCGCCCAAAAAGTGTTAACCCTTTCGATGGCAAAGCAGCGTAAAACCTACGGTGAAATGTTGAACTGCACACCTAGCCGCTTTTTAGATGAATTGCCGCAAGACGATTTACACTGGGAAGGGCGTAATACTGAACAAGAAAGCACTGAAGACAAGACTCAGCGTAAGAAAGACCGTATTAGCGCCTTAAGGGCCATGTTGAATAGCTAGCATAAAAAAAGCACTGATTTTATTCAGTGCTTTTTATTGTTTAGCAGCTAGTTAAGCAAGAGTTTAGCGGCTAGCTTCTACTATATAGTCAACTGCTGATTTAACTTCATCGTCTGACAATTTAGGGTTGCCGCCTTTAGCTGGCATACCACGAATACCATTTAAAGAGTGATCATACAAAGTAGCCATGCCTTGTGTTAGGCGTGAAGTCCAAGCTGCTTTATCGCCACGCTTAGGCGCACCAGCAGCACCTGTATCATGGCAAGCCATGCAAACGCTGTTGTAAACTTGATCAGCAGATTTAGGGCCAACTACCACAGGTGCAGCAACACCACCGCAATCCATGCCTTGAAGGCAAAGTTCACCCGATGGTTTAAGGCGTTCAGCGATGGTTTCTGCACTCACAGTTTTGGCTGTGGCTTGTGCTGCTACTAAAAGGCCTAAACCTAAAACAGCTGCTGCAGCCAAAATACGGGCAATACGCATGTTATGTTTCACTCTCACACCTCTAGTCTATTGTTTGGCAACTAGGATAAGATTCATAACCCTTAAGCCTGCTGTCGCCTGTTATATTTAATTAAAGTTAAAAAATTGTTGGCTGATTATACCCAACAAACTACCGCTTCGTAACCATCTAAGTAATGATCTTTTGTCGCATAGAAAATTATTAGGTTAACTAAATAGTGTATGCTTATTGATTAGAAGCAATAAATAGAGATCCCGCTTTGCATGGAGGTGGAAGTGTCCCAATTGTTAATCCGTTACTCGCGAATCCTTGAAATCATTGGTGATATCGTCAAGGTGCATGTTCCTGCCTCTGAAGCCGGTGCTTCACAAATTAGTTTTGGCGACCTTGCTTTAATTGAAGGCAGCAACGACACGCAAGATGTCTTGCCACGCACTGCTCAGGTTATTTTATTAAAAGGCGAAGAAGTTTCCCTTCAAGTTTTCTCTGGCACTAAAGGTTTATCGACCCATTCAATAGTGCGTTTTTTAGGCCGTTCAATGGAAGTTACCTTCTCGCCCAACGTTTTAGGGCGTGCTTTTTCTGGTACTGGCAGCCCCATAGATGGCGGCCCTTCTTTAGCCGATGAGCCTAAAATTGAAATCGACGGCCCTACCGTTAACCCTGCCCGACGCATTCTTGCTTCACGCATGATTCGCACTAACGTACCGATGATTGACGTGTTTAACTGCCTTGTTGAAAGCCAAAAGATTCCTATTTTTTCTGTGGCAGGCGAACCCTATAACCAGCTGCTAGCCCG
>JAAYGA010000016.1 GCA_012727935.1 Pseudomonadaceae bacterium
AGCCTAGGGTGCCGCCTAAAAGCGATGCTGATATGAGTTACTTAGACATTCCTGCATTTTTGCGTAAGCAGGCTGACTAAACTGTTATTCAAATTGAATCTAATTAAGCTAGCACTGCAAGAAAGAGTAGCTAGGCATTTTTACAAGGTGATAAGCCCCTTAGGGCAGAGTAAAGGCAATGATTAAACAGTGCACTTTAAGAAATACCATTAGAGCAACAGGTGTTGGCCTTCATTCAGGTGAAAAGGTTTATTTAACACTTCGTCCAGCACCTGCTGATACAGGCATTGTTTTTCGCCGTGTTGACTTAGACCCTGTCGCAGACATACATGCCTGTGCTGAAAATGTTCATGAAACAACCTTGTCAACCACTTTAAGTGAAGGTGGCGCTAAGGTTAGTACCGTTGAACACCTGCTCTCTGCCTTAGCTGGTTTGGGTATAGATAACCTTTATGTTGAAGTAAGTGCGCCTGAAGTGCCTATTATGGACGGTAGTGCAGGCCCTTTTGTGTTCTTAATTCAGTCTGCCGGTATTCAAGAACAAGACGCACCTAAACAATTTATTCGAATCAAGAAAAAAATTGAAGTAGTAGAAGATGATAAAACCGCCAGCTTTGAACCCTATGAAGGTTTTCGAGTAGGTTTTAGCATCGACTTCGACCACCCTGTTTTTCGTGATCAAAAACAAAGTGCCATGATCGACTTTTCAACCACTTCCTTTGTTCGTGAAGTGAGTCGTGCGCGTACTTTTGGCTTTATGCGTGACATTGAATATTTGCGTTCACGCAACCTAGCCTTAGGCGGCAGCATGGAGAATGCCATTGTTGTTGATGATTACCGTATTTTGAATGAAGACGGTTTGCGTTACGAAGATGAATTTGTGAAGCACAAGGTGTTAGACGCAATAGGTGATCTTTACCTTTTAGGCAAAAGCCTAATTGGTGAATTTAAAGGCCACAAATCAGGTCATGGTTTAAATAATAAATTATTACGTGAATTGATTAGAAACCCTGATGCTTGGGAAATTGTTACCTTTGAAGGTGAGCAAGAACGAGCGCCTATTTCTTATACTTCTGCTTTAGCTGAAGCTTAATTACTAAATATTAAGTCTTGCATAACAAAAAAATCGACGAGTTGGTCGATTTTTTTGTTATGCAAGGCTGCTTAGTTATAGGTTTTCAGTCATTGTTTTTATTACCAAGCCGCAACAGTACCGCTTTAAGGCGTGGGTCATTAATGTCTTCGGCTAGGAGCCTTAGTTTAGTTTGGCTGGCCATAGAAATGGTTAGTTTTCTTATAACTTTTTTAACTTCAGGTGGGCTGGGCCTAACTTTTATTTCAAAGCTTTTTAATTCAGGCAGCTGTTGTTGTAGTTTGTACAGCAGTTGTGCTTCAAAAAAGCGCATTCGGGTTAAGTTGCTGGCGCTGGCTGTTAAAAGAGTCAGCTTCTGGTTTTGGTAGTTGGCTACCCTAAAAAGCCCGCCTAGCTCTTCAGGTAAAGAGTTGTTTAATAAGGTTTCTATGTGTTTCAGGTGGGTTGCCTTATTTAATACTTGACCTAAAATTGAAGTATCTTTGTTAATTAAGGCATTTAACGATTTTGTTCTACCGGCTCTTGGCTTTATACTCACCTTAGCCTCCATTAAGCTTGAAGTAATTAAAGCTTAATGAATAATGATCAAAATACCAAGTGGCGCGAATGGGAAACAACCAATGAATTTAATTTTTTGCAGCAGTAAAAACAGCTCAAGTCGTTCAATAAACTTATCTGCTGGTTTTTTGTTTTTATTGTTTACCGTGGTTTTCTTTATTCCTGCTGCAATAGGTGGGTCATTGGTTTACTGGTGGATTGACACTAATGAACGGCAGTTAAAAGACCAAGCCAGCCAAATGTGGCACCAAGAACTGGATACGCAACGTGCTGAAGTAGAACAGGTTAAGCGTAAATCGTTAGAAAGAATTGATGCTTTAACACCTAAAATTGGCGAGTTACAAGCCCGTTTAATGCGTTTAGATGCCTTAGGCAAGCGGTTAACTTCAGTTGCTAATTTAAGTGATGAGTTTGATTTTGATCAAGCGCCGCCTATGGGTGGTCCTGAATCCATTGAAGAAGAAAGTTCTGTTTATACCGACACAGAATTAATGGAAGTATTAGATTCACTAACCAACAAAATTGAACAACGCCAGCAACAGTTAGAACTTATTCATTTACTATTAACTAAACGTAGTTTAGCAGACCAAGTTTATATTGCAGGCCGCCCCATTGAACGCGGTTGGATGTCTTCTACTTTTGGCCGCCGTAGTGATCCTTTTACTGGCCGCACTTCTTGGCATGGCGGTATAGACTTTGCCGGTAAAGAAAATTCCAATGTTTTAGCCACAGGTGCTGGCGTGGTTGTGCATTCTGCCGCCCGCAGCGGTTTTGGTAATCTGGTTGAAATTGAACACGGTGATGGCTATTTAACCCGTTATGCTCACCTGAATGAGTTTATGGTAAGCAAGGGTGATCTTGTTCAACGTGGTGATGTGGTGGGTTTAATGGGTTGTACAGGCCGCTGCACAGGCCCGCATGTTCACTATGAAGTTTTGTTGAATGGTCGTGCCGTTGATCCACTACGCTACGTTTCTCGTTCAGCGCCCTAGTAAATTAGTCTAAGTAAAGCCCGCTAAGGCGGGTTTTGTTGTTTTTAAAGCCCCTAGAAACTAAGCTATGGGTTTAATAAATCACTTTTGTACCCCTGCTGCGTAAACACTTTCTAATTAAAACGTGGTATGTTGTTCGGTCAAAATCCCTCAGCCTAACCACGGGTAAGGACAGTCGATGATTACCCCTTTGTTAAAGAAAATTTTTGGTAGTAAAAATGAACGTGAACTTAAGCGCATTCGCAAAGTAGTTCAACAAATTAACGCCTTAGAGCCAGAGTTGAAGTCTTTAGCAGACGCCGACTTTGCTTTACGCACCCAAGCTTTAAAGGAGCGTGCCACAAGTGGTGAAGCTTTAGATAAGCTGTTGCCAGAAAGCTTTGCTTTAGTTCGTGAAGCAGGCATACGTTCAATGGGTATGCGTCATTTCGATGTGCAAATGATTGGTGGCATGGTGCTGCATGAAGGGCAGATTGCCGAAATGCGTACTGGTGAAGGTAAAACCCTTGTTGCTACTTTGGCGGTTTATTTAAACGCCTTATCTAATAAGGGTGTACACGTAGTTACCGTAAACGATTACCTAGCCCGTCGTGATGCCGAATGGATGGGTAAGCTATATAACTTTATGGGGCTATCGGTAGGTGTTATTTATTCAGGCCAAAGCCAAGAAGAAAAACGCCTCGCCTACCAAGCAGACATTACTTACGGTACCAATAACGAATTTGGTTTTGATTACCTGCGCGATAATATGGCCTTCTCTTTAGAGGAACGTGTTCAGCGTGAATTAAACTATGCTGTTATTGATGAAGTAGACTCTATTCTTATTGATGAAGCGCGAACGCCATTAATTATTTCTGGTGCTGCAGAAGACAGCTCGGAAATGTACCGCTTAATTAATCGCTTAGTACCAGCTTTAAGCCCTTGGAATGAAGAAACAGAAGTTGGCGACTTTATTATTGATGAAAAACAACGCAGCTTAGAGTTAACCGAACAAGGTCACCAGTTAGTTGAAGAGTTGTTGGGTAAAGAAGGCGTTTTAAAAGAAGGAGCCAGTCTTTATGCTTCGGCCAACTTAAACCTTTTACATCATGTGCAGTCGGCTTTACGCGCCCACCATATGTTTAATAAAGACGTTGATTACATAGTAAGCGAAGGGCAGGTGGTTATTGTAGACGAACACACTGGCCGTACTATGCCTGGGCGGCGTTGGGGTGAAGGTTTACACCAAGCTATTGAAGCCAAAGAAGGCTTACAAATTCAAGCTGAAAGCCAAACCCTTGCTGCTACAACTTTTCAGAACTACTTCCGCTTATATGCCAAATTGTCGGGTATGACAGGTACTGCCGACACTGAAGCCTTTGAGTTTAATCATATCTATGCATTGAATGTTGTGGTTATTCCAACTAACCGCCAAGTGCAGCGTAAAGATTTAAATGATTTGGTTTTTATGAGTGCCGAAGAGAAATATGAAGCAATTATTAAAGACGTAGAATATACAGTTAAAAAAGGCCAACCAGTATTGGTGGGTACTGCTTCAATAGAAACTTCAGAGTTTGTAAGCGGCCTGCTTAAAAAAGCCGGCATTCCTCATAAGGTTCTAAACGCTAAACAGCACGAAAGTGAAGCAGAAATTATTGCCCAAGCCGGTCGCCCAGGTTCGGTTACCTTGGCTACTAATATGGCTGGCCGTGGTACGGATATTAAGCTGGGTGGTAATTGGGAGGTTGAAGCAGAAAAGCTTGATAACCCAGCGCCTGATAAACTAGAAAAACTAAAAGCAGCTTGGCAAGAACGCCATGATTCAGTAGTTGCTGCGGGTGGCTTGCACGTTATTGGTACTGAACGCCATGAATCACGGCGCATTGATAACCAGCTAAGAGGCCGTTCTGGCCGTCAAGGTGACCCAGGTTCAACGCGTTTCTTCTTGTCGCTTGAAGACAGCCTAATGCGTATTTTTGCTTCTGATCGTGTTAAGAAGATGATGACCATGTTGGGCATGAAACGTGGCGAAGCGATAGAGCACAAGATGGTGACTAATGCGGTTGAAAAAGCACAACGTAAAGTAGAAGGCCGTAACTTCGATATTCGTAAACAATTGCTTGAATACGATGATGTTAACAATGATCAGCGCAGTGTAATTTATAGCCAGCGCCGTGAAATTCTTGAAGCAGGTGATATTGCTGAAGAAGTAGAAGAAATGCGTGAAGATGTTTTAGATTCTGCTATTTCGCAATTTATTCCACCACAATCTATGCCAGAACAATGGCGTGTGGCTGAGCTGGAAAGTTACTTAGCAACTGAATTTAACCTAGATGCAGAAGTTCAGCAGTGGTTAGATGCAGATAAAAGCCTACACGAAGAAAGTCTGCGTAAAAAGTTACAGCAAGCTTTGCATTCTTCTTACCAAGAAAAAGAGCAGCAGGCAGGGGCTGATTTGCTAAGAAAGTTTGAACAGCAAATTATGTTGCAAGTTCTAGATACTCGCTGGAAAGAACACCTGCAAAGCATGGATCAACTACGCCAAGGTATTCACCTGCGTGGTTATGCTCAGAAAAACCCCAAGCAAGAATATAAGCGTGAAGCTTTTGGCTTGTTTGAACATTTTCTAGCCAATGTGCGTCGTGATGTGGTGCGTATTCTTAGCCATGTAAAAATTCGTACGCCTGAAGAAGTGGAAGCAATTGAGCAGCAGCGCCGTGCAGAAGCAGATGCTTTAATGCAGCGCCAAACAGCACACCATGATGCGTTAGGAAGTGAACAGTCGACTAAGGGTAATTCAGCTACCGATGTGCAACCTTTTAAACGTAATTTCCCTAAGGTTGGCCGTAATGATGCTTGCCCTTGTGGATCAGGCAAAAAGTTTAAGCAGTGTCATGGAAAACTGAATTAAAACCTAATTAAAACGTATTCCCCAAGTGGGAGGAGAGGCAAGCATGGCAGTTGGTGAATTGGTGTTGCCAGAATTTAATCTTATTAAAGGTTTACGCATTGGTACAGCAAGTGCTGGCATTAAAAAACAGGGTCGTAAAGACTTGGTTATTTTTGAGTTAGCAGAAGGTAGTACCACTGCAGGTGTGTTTACCCTGAATGCTTTTTGTGCAGCGCCGGTTCAGGTAGCACGCGAACATTTACAAACCACTGCGCCGCGCTACTGGGTTATTAATACAGGCAATGCCAATGCAGGTACAGGTGCTTTAGGTTTAGTTGCTGCTAAACAAACCTGTGCTGCTGTGGCTGAACTAACAGAAGTAACCGCACAAGCAGTGCTGCCTTTTTCTACGGGTGTTATCGGTGAACCCTTGCCTATGCAGCGTTTAGTAGAAGCTTTGCCACAAGCCTTAGCAACACTAAGTGAAGCAGGCTGGGCTGATGCTGCAACCGGCATTATGACCACGGATACCCTGCCTAAGGGTGCAACGGCTAGCTGCATTATTAATGGTGAAAAAGTTGTATTAAGTGGTGTTGCTAAGGGCGCAGGCATGATTAAGCCTAATATGGCGACCATGTTGGGCTTTATTGCTACCGATGCCACTATTGCACAACCGCTTTTAAAGCAGCTCTTAAAAGAAGCCACTGACCAAAGCTTTAACCGCATTACGATTGATGGCGACACTTCAACCAACGACAGTTGTATGCTAGTTGCTACAAGCCAGTCTGCTAACATTAGTGCCGAAGATTTAGTGGCTGTAGCAGCTTTTCGTGACTGTTTAGTTAGCCTAATGCAAACGTTGGCGCTTAGCATAGTACGTGATGGTGAAGGTGCAACTAAGTTTGTGACCATTCATGTTGAACAGGCCGCAAGCTCTGCAGAAGCCTTAGAGGCTGCTTTTACTGTGGCACATTCACCACTAGTGAAAACGGCACTTTATGCCAGTGATGCTAACTGGGGGCGTATTTTAGCTGCCGTTGGCCGCGCACGAGGCTTAGAAAACTTGGATGTAAACGGTGTCACTGTTTATTTAGGTGATGTGCTGCTGGTTGAACAGGGTGGACGCGCAGCTAGTTACACTGAAGTGGCCGGTGCTGCTGTAATGAAGCAAGAAGAAATTACCCTGCGAATCCAGTTAGGCCGTGGGCAAATACAAGAAACGGTTTGGACTTGCGATTTTTCTCATGATTACGTTTCTATTAATGCAGATTATCGTAGTTAATAAGGACTATTAAATTATGCCACAACCTATGCTGGTCGCTGCAGCGGCCATAGTGAATGAAAAAGGGCAGGTGTTAATTGCCCGCCGTCCTGCAGGTGTTGACCAAAGTGGATTATGGGAATTACCGGGCGGAAAACTGGCTCCCTATGAAACCGGTTTTCAAGCATTAAGGCGTGAAATACGCGAAGAATTAGGTATTGAAGTTATTAAAGCACGGCCATTAATACGCGTGCGCCATACCTATTCTAATAAAACAGTTTTATTAGATGTTTGGAAGGTATTGGAATTTACTGGCGAGCCTTGGGGTAAAGAAGGCCAACCCATTCGCTGGGTGGCAGTGGATGATTTAGTAAACTACACCTTTCCTGCGGCAAATAAACCCATTATTAAAGCCGTGCAGCTGCCTGAAGATTATTTAATTACGGGTGAGTTTGCTAGCCATGAAGATGCTTTAGCACGTTTAAACCGTGCTTTAGAGCAAGGTATTAAGCTAGTACAGCTAAGGGCGCACCATTTAGATGCAGAAGCCTACCGTGCTCTTGCTCAGGCCTTTTTAGAGCCTTGCCAGAAGGCAGGTGCTAAGTTAATGCTTAATGCCATGCCTGAACTTCTTAAACAGGTCGATGCCGACGGTATTCACTTAACAGCTGCCCGTTTATCTAAATATGACCAACGCCCCGTGCCTATAGATAAGTGGTTGGCAGCTTCTTGCCATGACACTAGCTCAATTACGCAAGCAGAAAATATTAACGTAGACTTTATAACCCTGTCACCAGTGTTACCAACACCCTCCCACCCAGAAGCACAACCCTTGTATTGGAATGGCTTTGATATTTTAACCGATATCAGCAGGCTGCCCGTTTATGCGCTAGGTGGCATGAGCTTAGAGGAGCGTGACCGAGTGTTTGGTTTAGGTGGGCAGGGTTTAGCAGGCATTAGTCAGTATTGGTCTTGATCATCTTGGTCTAGCACCACTTCATCGCCAGCAATCTTGTGGTCTTCAGTAGCCCAGTCGCCTAAATCGATGAGCTTGCATCGTTCAGAACAAAAAGGACGAAAAGCATTCTCTTGTGTTAAAACACTGGGCTTGCCGCAGGTTGGGCAAGGAAAAATACGGGTAATGGCTTTTTTCATTACAAATTACTCTTGATTAGCTTTGGTTAAGGCAAGTTTAAGGTAGTGGTTATGCAAAGAGTCTACCTGTTTTTGTAAACTAGTTAAGTCTCCTGAGTTATCTATTAAATCATCAGCCTGCGCCAAACGGTCTTGACGGCTAATTTGCTGTTGTATAATTTTTTTAACTAGGCTTGGATCATTGTTATCCCTTTGGGTTGTACGTTGAATTTGAATGCTTTCAGGTAGATCAACAACGACTAGTCTGTCGGTAAGGCTAACTTGACCACTTTCAATTAATAAGGGTGAAGATAACAGAATATAAGGACTAGTGGCTTCAGCGAGTGCTTTAAGTGTTTCTTTTTTAACCCAAGGGTGAACAAGTTCTTCTAACCAAGTTTTAGCTGTTGAATTATTGAAAACTAATGCTCTTAATGCGGCTCTATCTAAACTACCATCTTCAAGTTTAAGCTGCTCACCAAAGTAATTAAATACTTGTGTTAATAAAGGTGAACCGAGTTGTAAGGCTTGGCGAGCCAATATATCAGTATCAACTACATTAACACCTTGCTTAGCAAAAAGATCACTTGCTGCTGTTTTGCCAGAGCCAATACCACCCGTTAAGCCAATGATTAGTTTAGATTGTTTATTATTAACTAGTTTTTTTTTCATTTATTTACCTTTTTAGGGTATTTGATTAGTGTGAAATGACAGAATTGTATCTAATTTAGTTTTAATTTAACTAATTAAACCCTTTGTACAACAATACACTTGCCAAAGCTAAGATTATGTATAAAATTTACCTAGCCTATTGAGCCTTTAATTGGAGTAAGTAATGTCTATTTTAGCAAGTTATCGTGAAAAAGAAGAAATGCTGCGTAAGCTCACGGAAGAAATGAGCCGTATGGAAGAAAACCCTGAGCTTAAAAAAGAGCTAAGCTTTAAAGAAGAAGTTCAGGAACTTTTAAATAAACACCAGCGTAGTGTTAATGATTTAGCAGTTATTTTTGGTTTAAATCAAACTGCCGCTGCTGTTAAGTCGGGTCGTGGTAATCGTCGTACTCGTAAGCTTAAGGTTTATGTTAACCCTAATACTAACGAAACGATTGAAACTCGTGGTGGTAACCACAAAGAATTAAAAGAGTGGAAAGCTGAATTTGGTTCAGATGTTGTTGAAAGCTGGGTAACTGAAGAACGCGATTAGATTAAGCCTTAGCTACTTTTAGTTAAACTTAATAAAAACCCTGATAGTCTTCAGGGTTTTTTTTGGTCTAAATTATTATCTTAATAATGCAAAACCCCCAAAGCTGGTTATCAACTTTGGGGGTTAGTGTTTTAAGCTTTTCGATTAAACGTTATCGAACTGGCTCATAGTGTTGTCTTCACCGCTAGCTTTTAGTGCTGCATCGCCAGAGAAGTATTCTTTATGGCTATCGCCAATGTCAGAACCTGCCATGTTTTGGTGACGTACACAGGCAATGCCTTGGCGAATTTCTTTACGCTGAACGCCTTCAACGTAAGCCAACATGCCTTCTTCACCAAAGTAGCCTTTAGCTAGGTTGTCAGTAGACAGCGCAGCTGTGTGGTAAGTTGGTAGCGTGATTAGGTGGTGGAAAATACCTGCTTCGCGTGATGCATCTTTCTGGAAGCTTTGGATGCGCGCATCAGCTTCGTTACACAGGTCTGTGCCATCGTAATCTGCGCTCATTAAGCGGTCACGGTTATAAGCAGAAACGTCTTTGCCTGCTGCAGTCCAATCATCAAAGGTTTGCTGACGGAAGTTTAGCGTCCAGTTGAATGATGGGCTGTTGTTGTAAACCAGTTTTGCATCAGGAACAACTTTGCGAATTTCGTTAACCATTTCAGCGATTTGACCAACGTGAGGCTTCTCAGTTTCAATCCACAAAAGGTCTGCACCGTTTTGTAGTGAAGTGATGCAGTCAAGTACTACACGTTCAACGCCTGTGTTGGCACGGAACTGGAACAGGCCGCTAGCTAAACGCGCAGGCTTAAGAAGCTTGCCATTAGATTTAACAACCACGTCACCGTTTTCGATTTCGCTAGCATCGTTAATGTATTCGCCATCAAGGAAGCTGTTGTACTGGTCGCCTAAGTCGCCTGGGTCATTGGTTACTGCGATTTGCTTAGTTAAGCCAGCACCTAAGGAGTCTGTACGGGCCACGATAACACCGTCGTCTACGCCTAATTCTAGGAAGGCATAACGTACAGCGTTAATTTTAGCTAGGAAGTCAGCGTGAGGAACGGTTACTTTACCGTCTTGGTGACCACACTGCTTTTCATCAGAAACTTGGTTTTCGATCTGAATTGCACAAGCACCCGCTTCAATCATCTGCTTAGCCATTAAATAAGTGGCTTCTTCGTTACCAAAACCAGCATCAATATCAGCAATAATTGGTACAACGTGAGTTTCGAAGTTTTCAATCTGGTCTAATAAAGACTTTTCTTCAGCAGCATTGCCAGCTTTACGAGCCTTGTCTAGCGCGGTGAAAAGCAAATCTAGTTCACGCGTATCAGCCTGACGTAAGAAGGTGTAAAGCTCTTCAATTAGGGCAGCAACTGAAGTTTTTTCGTGCATTGATTGGTCAGGTAGTGGACCAAATTCTGAACGCAGTGCAGCAACCATCCAACCTGAAAGGTAGAGGTAACGCTTATTGGTGGTTTTTAGGTGCTTTTTAATCGCAATCATCTTTTGCTGGCCAATAAAACCGTGCCAGCAACCCAGTGATTGGGTGTAAACAGAAGTGTCGGCGTCGTACTCAGCCATGTCTTTACGCATGATGGCTGCAGTGTATTTAGCAATTTCTAAACCGGTTTGGAAACGGTTTTGAATACGCATACGAGCGGCAGATTCGGGATTAATTGCACTCCAGCCATTTCCGGCTTTTTCTTTAAGAGCGGCAATTGCCTTAATTTCGTTCTGGTAAGTTGACATGGTCAATCCTTCAAAGAATATAGTGAGTTTGAGCACCGACTGCCCACACGACCTGCTGTTGCTGGAAGTATTAATGCGGGTTCGCTACCACTTTAAGTGCCGATAATCGACTTAAGACAAAATGTCTTTGTACTGGTCGCAGCCTCGTTAAACTACCTTGTGGATATTTATAACACTAAGCTAATTATTGAGTTGTCTTTAATTGGCTTAGGAATGCTTATTAAGGCATTCTGGCTAGCAGGAGGTGGCTTATAATGTGCTTTAGTTAGTGTTTCGTCAAATATACTTTAGTGCAGCGTTAATCTAGTATTCTGTAGTAATAATTCAACAGTTTTGTAGTAATAATTCAACAAGAAGCTAAGCAAGATTAAAACCTAGTAAATTGGCTTATAAAGAATAAGTTTATAAGCTTAAGTTTTGTAGTGACTTTATTGCTTGTGACTTCTCCCAGTGCAATTTAAATAAGGATGTAAAACGAAACGATTCCCTATGTTCTGCCGTATAAAGCTCAGCTCTAGGTTGCTGATGGTCTGGCCACCAAAGCAGGTGACGATTATCAACCAGCAGGTAAGCTTGTTGTTTAGTTCGGTAAAGCTGGTGTGGTTGACGCAGTTCAATGTGGCTAGAAACGCGTTGGTAAAGCTTAAGCAGTGGGTTAGTGTGGCGTGAAAACTCGCGTGTTTCTGCTAGCAAACACTGTACTTTACTGTGCTGGTGCCTTCTTGCTAGCTGCACTAGTGGTGCTAGGCTTGCATCATCAAACCAAGTTTCTATGTAGCTGGGTGCTTCTAAGTTAAAGCTACGGCTGGCTTGTTGAATTAATACTTTAATGGCTAGGTAAATTTGTTCATGGCCTTGAATGCGTTGTTGGCTAGTGGCTGTTAAAGCAGCTAAAATTGTTTGTTCTGTATGTTGAGTGGCGCTAATGAGTTGGGTGTTAAAATCTAATAACATAGGCAGGTGTGCTATGCCTACTTCATTATATTCTTCACCGTTTACTTTAAAGCCTAATTTGGTATAAATATTAACCGCACTAAGTTGAGCATTTAAATGCACTTGTTTTAAATCAACACGTTTACAATGGTGTAGTATTTTTTGTAATAATTTTTCAGCCAAGCCTTTACCACGCAAGGGTTTTAAAACCGCTAACCGTCCTAGGTGACCTTCATTAGTTAAACGCGCAGTTGCTACAGGGTGATCATTAATAAGCAATAAAAAATGTTCGCTGGTTATATCTTGCTCATCCAGCTCATCTTCTACCGCTATTTGCTGCTCTTCAACAAAAACCTTGTGGCGTATTTGTTTGCACGCTTCACCTAATTGCTGCCAAGAGCCTTGCTTGGCGGTTAATTTAAATCCTTTCGTTGGGCTTGAATCAGCAACCGGTGAAGTCATTTTATAATCCTTATAATTGTTTAATGCAGAAGATCACTAGCGTCTTCATCTTCTTCTATTAAATACACACTGCCTTGGTTAATGAGCTTAACAAACAGCTCGCTGGCTTCTGGCAGGCTAAGGGTGAGTTTAATAAAGTCGAGTTCCAAATTAGGCGTAGCACAAAGTTTGGCAACCCAGTCTTCTAGTTCTTTTGAAAAGGTTAAGGCTTCGCCATCGGCAAATAACCAGTTACCTTCAGCAGACGCTCGAAAAGCTAAACGACTGCCTTCGGCAACAACAAATAAAACGTCTTCATCGCTGGTTTCTTCTAGCAGCTCATGCAAGGTGGCTGTAGTCCAAGGGTGTTCTTGGGGTAATAGCTGGTCTGGGTATTTGGTTTGCGTCATGGCACGGCCAAACCATTCGCTTAAAGCGGCTGGGTTGTCCATTACTTGATTCAATAAGTTTTTTACTCGCGCCATAGCGGCATCATCAATGGCGGCTTTATGCTGGGGTAGGGTTAAATCAGCATCGGTGTAACGCAGGTCTTCTTGCAAGGTTTCGCCCACAAAATCGGCCACACCGCATAGAATTTCTTCAGCACTTAAGGCCCGAAAACCCACCGACCAAGTGGTGCAATCTTGGCTTAATGAAGTGCCCCAATGGGCAAGTTGTGGCGGCAAATACAGTAGGTCACCGGCTTCTAATACCCAGTCTTGTTCAGTATTGGCTTCAAATTCAGTTAGAATTTTTAAGCGGGTATCACTTCTTAACGGGCTGGATTCATCGCAGTGCTGCCCTAGCTGCCAACGTCTTTTGCCTGAAGCTTGAATTAAAAACACATCATAATAATCAAAGTGTGGCCCAACACTGCCACCCTCTGGCGCAAAGCTAATCATGACATCATCAACCCGCCAGCTAGGTAAAAAGTCAAAAGCTTCAAGCAGCTCGCCCACTTCAGGCAGTAGGTGATCAACGGCTTGCACTAAAAGCGTCCAATTTTTTTCAGGCAAGTTTTGTAAAAAACTTTCTTCAAAAGGGCCATTAAATAATTGCCAAGGGCTTTCAGGGCCTTGTTCCATCACTAGGCGAGATTCAACCGTTTCTTCTAAAGCTAAACCGGCTAGCTCATCTATGTCTAAAGGTGGTGTAAAGCCAGGTAAGGCTTGACGAATAAGCAGTGGTTTTTTTTGCCAATAGTCGCGTAAAAATTCTTCACGGCTAATTGAACCTAAAATTGAAACCGGCAAAGTGATGGAATCAGTCATGGTTAGATAGCCTTCGCTTGGGCAATGGCATTGCCTATGTAGTTAGACGGTGTTAGTGCTTTCAGTTCTTGCTTGGCTTGTTCTGGTATGTCTAAACTATCAATAAATTCAACCATGCCTTGCTGGGTAATGGTTTTGCCACGGGTTAGCTCTTTTAGCTTTTCGTAAGGCTTTTCAATCTGGTAGCGGCGCATGACGGTTTGAATGGGTTCTGCTAAAACTTCCCAAGCGGCATCTAGGTCATAGGCTAAACGCTCGGGGTTAGTTTCAAGCTTAGAAATGCCTTTTAAACTGGCTTGGTAAGCAATTTGGCTATGGCCCATGCCCACACCTAAATTTCTAAGCACGGTGGAATCG
Source organism: Pseudomonadaceae bacterium (assembly GCA_012727935.1). GTDB lineage: Bacteria > Pseudomonadota > Gammaproteobacteria > Pseudomonadales > Halomonadaceae > Marinospirillum. The sequence goes on from JAAYGA010000016.1 coordinate 13,863, forward strand.
GTTAAATCACGCTGCCAGCGAGAAATCGGCAGTTTAACCGCTAGGTGATTAAAAATAGCGTTAGCAATGCCCAAGTTACCTTCGGAGTTTTCAAAGTCGATGGGGTTAACCTTGTGCGGCATGGTTGAAGAACCAATTTCGCCTTCCACGGTTTTTTGCTTGAAATAACCTAAAGAAATATAACCCCAAACGTCACGGTCAAAGTCGATCAAAATGGTGTTGAAACGGGCAATGGCATCAAACAATTCGGCAATGTAGTCGTGGGGTTCAATTTGCGTGGTGTAGGGGTTCCAAACAAGCCCTAAACTTTCCACAAAATCTTTAGCATTGGCTTGCCAATCCAATGTTGGGTAGGCGCTTAAGTGTGCATTGTAGTTACCTACTGCACCGTTAATTTTACCTAGTAGCTCAACCGCTTTTACCTGCTTAATTTGGCGCTCTAAACGGTAAACCACGTTGGCCATTTCTTTACCAACCGTGCTGGGGCTGGCGGTTTGGCCGTGGGTGCGTGACAACAAAGGCACTTCCGCATTTTTATGAGCAAGGTCACGAATGGCATCGGCCACCTGCTGCATTTCTGGCAGTAGAACTTTTTCTAAACCGCCTTTAAGCATCAATGCATGAGACAGGTTATTAATGTCTTCACTGGTGCAAGCAAAATGCACAAACTCACTTACGGCAGCCAGTTCTGGCAAGACTTCAATGCGGTCTTTAATAAAGTATTCAACAGCTTTAACGTCGTGGTTGGTGACTCGCTCGTGCTTTTTAACCGCTTGGGCATCGTCTACTGAAAAATTTGCTACTAAATCATTTAACAGCTGATTAGCTTGGTCAGAAAAAGCCGGTACTTCTTTAATTTCTGGGTGGTTAGCAAGGCATTGCAACCAACGCACTTCCACTTCGACTCGGGCACGAATTAGGCCGTATTCAGAAAAGTGCTCACGCAAAGCAACAGTGCGGCTGCC
>JAAYGA010000146.1 GCA_012727935.1 Pseudomonadaceae bacterium
GCCAGAGCGTTTAAAACAATGGCAGGACATGGACATTTACGCCCGCATGCGTGAACAGGCTAAAGGGCGTCCTACTTTTATTCTTCACGATGGCCCTCCCTATGCCAACGGCGATATTCACATTGGTCATGCGGTTAACAAAATCATTAAAGACTTCATTGTTAAAGCCCGCACCCTAGACGGTTACGATGCGCCCTACGTGCCCGGCTGGGATTGCCACGGCTTGCCGATTGAACACAAGGTTGAAGTGACCCACGGTAAAAACTTGCCTGCTGATAAAGCCCGTGAACTGTGCCGTGATTATGCTGGCGAACAGATTCAAGGCCAGATGCAAGATTTTATTCGTTTAGGTGTGATAGGTGACTGGAAAAAACCTTACCGCACCATGGATTTTGAAAACGAAGCCGGTGAAATTCGTGCACTAGCAGAAATGGTTAAAGGCGGTTATGTATTTAAAGGCTTAAAGCCGGTGAACTGGTGTTTTGATTGCCGTTCAGCCTTGGCCGAAGCCGAAGTGGAATACGCCGATAAAAAATCCGACGCTATCGACGTTGCCTTTACTTGTAACGACACCGCCCAACTAGCGGCGGCCTTTGGTTTGGCTGAATTAAGTAAACCTGCGGCAGTGGTTATTTGGACGACTACCCCTTGGACCATTCCTGCTAACCAAGCACTTAACGTCCACCCCGAATTTGTTTATGCCCTAGTGGATACTGGCGAGCGTTTATTATTGCTGGCCGAAACTTTGGTTGAATCTAGCCTTGCCCGTTACAAGCTAGAGGGTAAAGTCATTGCCACAACGACCGGCGATAAACTAGAAAACATCCGCTTTAAGCACCCTTTTTATGAGCGTTTATCGCCAGTTTATTTAGCCGATTACGTTGAAGCAGAAATTGGTAGCACGGGCATTGTTCACTCAGCGCCTGCTTATGGCTTAGATGACTTTATTTCTTGCCGTTCGCATGGCATGGAATTTGACGACATTATCAGCCCAGTACAAAGCAACGGTGTTTATTCTGACGATTTAGGTTTTTTTGGCGGCCAAATGATTTGGAAAGCTAACCCACACATTGTGGCCAAGCTTGCCGAAGTGGGCGCACTGATGAACCACCAAGAAATTACCCACAGCTACATGCACTGCTGGCGTCATAAAAGCCCAGTCATTTACCGTGCTACCGCCCAGTGGTTTGTGGGCATGGATATTCCTAGCAAAACCGATGGTAAAACCTTAAGAGAAAAAGCCCTAGCCGGTATTGAACAAACCCAATTTGTACCCGCTTGGGGGCAAGCCCGCTTGCATTCGATGATTGCTAACCGCCCTGACTGGTGTATTTCCCGTCAGCGCAGTTGGGGTGTGCCAATTCCTTTCTTTTTACACAAGGCAACCGGCGAACTTCACCCACGCACCACCGAATTAATGGAAGCCGTGGCGGTTAAAGTGGCAGAAAAAGGCATTAATGCTTGGTTCCAAATGGATGCTAGCGAACTGCTAGGCGAAGAAGCCGCAGATTATGACAAGGTAACCGATACGTTGGATGTGTGGTTTGATTCAGGCACCACCCATTGGCACGTTTTGCGTGGCTCGCACCCGCATGGCCATGAAGAAGGCCCCCGTGCTGACCTTTACCTAGAAGGTTCTGACCAGCACCGTGGCTGGTTCCATTCTTCGCTATTAACTGGCTGCGCTATCGACGGTCATCCGCCTTACCGCCAACTTTTAACCCATGGTTTTACGGTCGATGCTAAAGGCCGCAAAATGTCTAAGTCGATGGGCAACGTAGTCGCGCCCCAGTCGGTTATGGATAAAATGGGTGCGGATATTCTGCGCCTTTGGGTGGCTTCAACCGATTATTCAGGTGAAATGGCCGTTTCTGATGAAATTCTAAAGCGCACTGCCGATTCTTACCGCCGCATTCGTAACACTGCACGTTTCTTGCTTTCTAACCTGAATGGTTTTGACCCAGCCAAAGACTTGTTACCTAAAGATGAATTGCTCGCCCTAGACCGCTGGGCAGTGGATGCCGCTTTACAACTGCAAGAGCGCATTACTAAGGCCTTTGCTGACTACCGCTTCCTAGATGTTTACCAACAGGTGCACCACTTCTGTGTGCGTGAGTTGGGTGGTTTTTACCTAGATATTATCAAAGACCGTCAATACACCATGCAGCAAGACTCACGTGGTCGCCGTTCTTGCCAAACCGCCTTGTTCCACATTGCTGAAGCCTTAACCCGTTGGATTACGCCCATTCTTAGCTTCACCGCTGAAGAAATTAACGAAGCTTTACC
>JAAYGA010000147.1 GCA_012727935.1 Pseudomonadaceae bacterium
AAAGCGTTGACATAGGCCCGCGCACCACTTCAATACGCTCAATCATATCCAGCGGTGGAAGGTGAGCTGACTGAAAACCACCAAAGCCATTCGGATAAATATCACCATTGTTATTTTGGCGCTTACCATCAATTAAAACCAAGGTGTAATCACTGCCTAAACCCCGCATAGAAATACTGCCTTGCCCACTTTTATCTTGCCCCGTGCCTAAATCAATACCTTCCACATCACGCATCGCATCTAGCAAGTTGGTATAAGGGCGTGAACGTAATTCAGCAGCAGTAATAACCGTCACGCTAGCGGGTGCATCGGCTAGCTTTTGCTCATAGCCAGCTGCCGTAACGACCAGCGTATCCATTTTTTGAGAGTCTTTAATAGCAACATCTTTAGCATAAAGCGCCGAAGAGCTGGCAAGTAAACACACAGCGATGGCTGCGTTTAGAGGCGTAATTAAAAAGGAAGGCTTGCTGAAAGGTTGAGCCATTTTCTGGGTCTCCAGTCAAAAATTTTTAAGGAATTTTTAGGCTGGCTGGCTAGAAAGACTATTCACAATTTTTTCAAAAAATAGGGAACTTTTTTGGCTGGCTGACCCACAACATAATACTAATCTTTCTCATTAGTGTTTGTCCAGACGATTAAGAAACATTATCATTTAGTTTCATCTTTCCAGCCGCCACCCAAAACCTTATATAAATTCAAGCTGGCATTCAGGCGGTCTTGGTAAAGCGCTAGCAGCTGATCTTCAGCTTGTAATTCATCGGCTTGTGCATCTAGCAGGTTGGTTAGCTTTTCCGCACCGGCTTTATATAACCGCTCGGTATGGGTCACAATTAAACGGTTTTCTTTGATTAATTGCTGTTGCTGAACTTCAAGTTTACGGCTTAGCTGCTCGTTACTTAACGCATCTTCCACTTCAGCCAAAGCAGTTAATACCGTCTTGTAATAGCTTAGAAGCATTTCTTCTTGTCTTGCTTCGCTTAATTCAATTTGGCGGCGGCGCTTACCAAAATCAAAAATGCTTTGGGTTATGCCAGCGCCTAGGCTTAAAGTTTTAGTCGGGTCACTTAGGCTTAGCGTATCACTGGCTAACTTTGCTGAGGCATTCAGGCTTAAGCTCGGATAAATGGCTTTTCTTGCCACGGCGACATTGGCATCCACCGCCCTTAACATGGCCTCTTCTCTGGCCAGGTCGGGGCGGCGGGTTAATATTTCTGTCGGCAAGCCAGGGTTGGGGCGTGGAACACTTAACTCCACCAAATTACCTTGGGGCGGTTGGAATGCTTGCGGCACTTCGCCTAGCAAAATTGCCAAAGCATTGCTGGCAGCAAGGCGCTGATGAGTGAGCTTATTCAAATTAGCTTGGCGGGTTAATAGCTGTTTACGCTGCTTGGCTAAATCAACTCGAGTGGTACTACCACGCTTATAACCCGCTTCAACAAATTCAAGCTGTTGCTCAGCGGCCTGCAAATACCAAACAGCATTGCGCTGCTGACCATCTAACACCAACCAGTTAAACCAACTGCTCGCTACCGCAGCCGTTAAAGTTAGGCGGGTGGCATGCCAGTCATACACTTTACTGGCTAAAGTTGCTTCACTGGCAGAACGCTCGGCTGCTACCCTGCCCCATAAATCAATCTCATAGCTGGTGCTTAAACCCAAGCCCGATGATTTTTTATTGCCTGCTTCGCCTAACTGCTTATTAAAACCAAGCGAACCGCTGGCATCTAAACTGGGCAGCGCATTGGCACGGGTTATACCTAACTGAGCTTCAGCTTGTAAAATACGTTGCTGCGCCATTAATAAATCGGGGCTAGCCTCTAAAGCCTTGGCAATTAATTCATTCAACTGCGGCGATTGAAAAGATAACCACCAATCGTTATGAGCCTCGGTGTATTCAAGCGTCGATTCTTCTGCTGCCTGCCACTCTGCACTTAATTCAAGCGGTAAAGTTTCGTGCTTAGGTGAGTAACCACAGGCTGTTAACAATACGACCAACCCACTTACCGTTATAAACTTCAGCCGTATTTTTTTTACCAAAAAAAGCATCACTACTACTCCGAAGACAAAGCTTTAACAGGATCTAAATGCGCCGCTTTGCGTGCCGGTAAAAATCCAAAAATAAGCCCAGTGGCAAAAGCACAGCTAAAAGCCAGCACCACAGGGAAAACAGAAAAATAAACCGTGGTACCTAAATAGCCCACTAACCAAGCCGTGCCCAAGCCTATGACAACACCAATCACGCCACCAAAAGCAGAAATAGTTAAGGCCTCAATTAAGAACTGTTGCAAAATATTGCGGGTACGTGCACCTGTCGCCAAACGTATACCTATTTCTCGGGTACGCTCGTTAACCGAAACCAGCATTATATTCATTACGCCCACACCGCCGACCAACAGCGAAATGGCGGCAACTGAACCTAATAAAAGTGTAAAAGTATCTTGGGTTGCCGTTACGCTATCAATTAACGAAGCCATATTACGAATTTGAAAATCTTCCGTGCCATGGCGTGCCAACATCAACTCAAAAATCCTATCTTGCGTAGTATCCATCTGACTTACATCATCCACCGCTACTGTCACGTTACGCAAAAAGCGCTGCCCAAAAATACGCAAACTGCCGGTACTATAAGGCAAAAGCACCACATCATCTTGGTCTTGCCCCATAGGTGAAGCGCCACGCTCGCTCATCACACCAATAACCTTCAAAAGTGTGCCACCTGCCATCACGTATTCACCCAAGGGCGATTGCTTGCCGAATAAATCGGTGGCTACCGTTTTACCTAATACTGCAACCGTGGCATAAAGCGCTTCATCTTCATCACTAAAAAAAGTGCCTTCTGCTACTGGCCACTGCCTAACTAGGGGAAAAGAAGCTGAGGTAGCATTCATACTAGTGCTTTTGTCCCGATTGCCGTAGCGAAGCGTTTGGTTGCCGGTCAATTCTGGAATAGCAGCAATTAAGTTAGGCACCTCAATATTAATTGCCTCCACATCTTCAGGCACTAGCGTGGCAACACTCCAGTTCCCTCGTTGGTTAGGCGCACCAGGGCGAACTAATAATAAGTTGCTACCTAAGGAGCTGATTTGATCAACAATTTCTTTTTTAGCGCCATCACCTATCGCCAGCATGGCAATCACCGATGCCACACCTATCACTATGCCTAGCAAGGTTAATAAGGTACGAAACAGGTTACGGTGCAGGGCTGTAAAAGCGGCTTTGGTCGACTCCCAAATATCCAGCAGCGGTTGTTCTTTGGCTGGCATGGGCAAAGGCAAACGCGCTTTGGGTGAAGGCCTATTAACCGACTGAGTATCACTGACAATTTCACCATCACGTATTTCAATAATACGATCCGCATGAGCGGCTACTTCTGGATCGTGGGTAATTAATAAAAGTGTGTGACCTTGTGCCGATAGCTCTTTTAAAAGCTGCATTACTTCCACGCCGCTTTTAGTGTCTAAAGCGCCCGTGGGTTCGTCGGCTAAAATAATTTGCCCACCATTCATTAAGGCACGGGCAATAGAAACTCGCTGTTGTTGGCCGCCCGATAATTGCCCAGGCAAATGCCCTGTTCGGTCACTTAAACCTAAGCGACCTAATAATTCTAAGGCTCTTGCACGCCGCTTAGCCGGTGGTTGTCCAGCATAAATAGCTGGTAATTCAACATTGTTAACCGCCGGTGTACCGGGCAGTAGATTATAACTTTGGAAGACAAAACCAAAGGCATCACGGCGCAAATGAGCTAGTTCGTCTTTGGTTAGCTGGCTAACAGCTTGGCCACGAAACCAATATTCGCCTGAAGTGGGCCTATCTAAACAACCCAGCAAATTCATTAGGGTAGTTTTACCTGAGCCCGAGCTACCTATAATGGCAACAAATTCGCCTTCATTAATGGTTAGATCTATCCCTTTAAGTACTTGCAGGGTTTGGTCGCCATTACTAAAGCTGCGGGTAATTTTTTCTAAGCGAATTAAAGGTGCTGGTTGCGGATCCTGCTTTTCCATTAACGTGGCATTCCTGGCATACGATTAGCTGCGGGCTTAGTGACAGCGCCGGTTTGCAACAAAAGCGCTTCACCTTCGCTTAAACCTTCTAATACTTCTGCTTGAATTCGATCATTCACCCCCACTTTTACTTGGCGAACTTCTTGGCGACCATCTGGGTGCAAAATTGTAGCTTGGTAATTTTTACCTGCTCGCTGTAAAGCCGCCGTGGGTACCAGCAGCGCATTGTTGGTTTCTGCCACAATAAAAAACACCTGTGCGGTCATTTGCGGCAAAAGCTTACCCTGAGGGTTATCGACATCAAAAGGGGCGTTATACAGCACCACGTTATTTTCAACCACAGGCGTAGGTTCAATACGTAATAAGTTGCCTTGCCAGCGCTGGCTTTGACTGCCAAGCGTTGTAAAGTAAACTGGCATTCCTACAGTTAAACGGCTGATATCGGCTTCAGATACTTGGGTTTCTACCCGCATTTTAGACAGGTCAGCAATTTGCAAAATTAATGGCGCTTGCTGATTCGCATTTAGCGTTTGCCCTTGCCGTGCATTAATAGACACCACCGTGCCGCTAATTGGGGCAAGAATACGGGCGTATTCTAGGTTAGCTTCATCGGCAGCTAAAGAAGATTGATTCTGTTCTATTTGTGCTTCTAGCTGTTCGACTTGCGCTTGCGAAGAGATAAAACTGGCTTCGGCCTGCTGTACAGTTTCTTCCGTAACGGCTTCATCTTTACGCAACATTTTTTGGCGTTCAAAATGCTGGCCAGCTAATTTTAACTGAGCTTTACGGTCTCTTAATTGTGCCGCTTGGGCACGTAGCTGAGCACGACTGGCTGCTACATTCGCCTCTAAAACACGGGCATCTATTTCTGCCACAAGCTGACCGGCTTCCACTTCACTGCCCACTTCCACATGCAGGTGAACCAGTTGGCCAGAAATTTGTGCGCCCACATCAACGTAATTTTTAGGGTTAAGTGTGCCGGTGGCGGTAACCCTTTCTTGTAAATCACCCCGTGCCACTTTCGCGGTAGGCAAACGCTGTTCTACTTTATTTTTGCCAAAAAACCACCAAGCACCCACCGCTGCAATTAGCAGCAATAAAATCAAACTATAAACTACCCATTTCTTCTTTTTAGAAAGCGCCATAATGCTGGAATTTCCTTAACTAACTGCATAATCCTGTAAACTCTTAGGCCATGTTTACTTTAGGATGCTTTTTGTGTTGTCGTGCTTAGTGTTTTCTTGCCCTTTATGCCATTCAAACTCAACTGAATTATGGCACACTCAAACCCATAAACCCTTAATAGGGCGTGAATACCATCGCTGCCAGGTGTGCGACTTAATCTTTGTGCCGTCTATTTTCCATTGGGATAAGCCTGCTGAAATCGCTATTTATCAACAGCATGAAAACAACCCCCATGACCTAGGTTATCGAAAATTTTTAGACCGCATAAAGCAGCCAATGTTGCAGCAACTTGCCCTATTAAAAAAATCTCAAAAAACAGCAAATAAACCCGAAGATAAAATAGCCGGACTCGACTTTGGCTGTGGTCCTGGGCCAACGCTGTCGTTAATGCTTGAAGAGGTTGGGGTTAGCTGTGCGA
>JAAYGA010000148.1 GCA_012727935.1 Pseudomonadaceae bacterium
CAAGCCATGACTTTAATTCTAGTCACGCATGACCAGCAGCTTGCACAAAGGTGTCAGCGCATTTTACAACTCGATGCTGGCAAGCTAGTCACAGGGGCTAAGTAGTTATGAGCCGTTCAACAGTCATGGGCGATTTAAAATTTACCGCCCACCAAACCTGGCGCAGCGTTAAAGCAGGCGAATACCGTGTTTTATTAGCGTCACTTATTTTAGCTGTTGCCTGTGCCACGCTTTTAGGGGTGGTGGGCGAACGTATTCAAGGTGCGTTAGGCGAAGAAACCGCCCGAATTGCCGGCGGCGATTTAATTATCTCTGGCCGCAAACCTGCCAGTTTAGAGCTTAAACAAAGCTTTACGGCAGCTAATTTAAATTGGTCAGAAAAAGTACAACTTACCAGCATGGCCAGTTTTGGTAATGAGTTTTTATTGGTCAGCCTGCATGGTGTCGACAGCCATTACCCCTTGTTAGGTGAAGTGCGTTTGCAAGGCCAAGACAATAAAACGTGGAAGCAAAGCCAGCCACCTGCCTTGGGTGAAATATGGATGGAACCCGGCCTTGCTTTGCGCTTAGGTGCTCAGCTGGGTGAAGAAGTGAATGTGGGCGGGGTTAGTTTCCAGCTAACGGCGCTGCTACTTGAAACACCCGACCAAAGCGGTGGTTTTTCTAGCTTTTCGCCTAAAGCTTTGGTGCATTTAGACAGCCTAGAAGGTAGCCCTTTGTTGGGCAGTTTAAGCCGTGCCAATTGGCGCTTGGGTGTGACAGGCGATGCAAACCTGCTTAGCAAGCTGGCGCTTACCCTGCCAGAAAAGTTAGAAGGGCATCAGCAGCTAAGGGATTTTGAAGAAAGCCAACCGGGCATTGCCCGTGCCATGAGCGAAGGTCAGCGTTATTTAGCTATGGCAGGTTTGGTCGCAGTTTTATTAGCGGCACTGGCAGTGGCCTTGGCTACTCAGCGCCAAGCCAAGCGCCAAGCCAAAGAAGTGGCCTTGTTGCGTTGTTTTGGGCAATCCCGTGCTAGGGTGCAAAAATTATTGTTATTGCAGCTTTTTTGGCTGGGTTTAGCCGCTGGCGTTATTGGTGGCCTGTTGGGTTATCTGGGGCATTGGGGGTTAATTGAATTGCTTAGCCCTGTGCTGCCGTTAGCTTTACCGGCGGCCAGCCTTAAGCCGATGTTTGCAGCTATAATTTTAGCCTTGTGGTTGTTGTTAGGTTTTTCATTGGCTCCGTTATTAAGCTTGGGGCAGGTTAGCCCCTTGGCCGTTTTGCAGTCTCGCCCTTGGCAATTAAGTTATTCCGCTTGGCTCACTTATGGTTTGGCAGGCGTGGCAACTTTAGGCTTGGGTTGGTGGCTGTCGGGCGACTGGTTGTTAACCTTGTGGACTTTGGCAGGGTTGGCGGCGGTTGGTTTACTGGTGGCAGGCTTGGGTTGGTTATTGCTGCGTTTACTGATGAGCCAGCTGGAAAATCTGCCTTGGTACTGGCGGCAAGGTTTACGCCGTTTAGGGCGCAATTCAGCAGAAACCTTGTTGCAGTTGAGCACTTTTACCCTAGCTTTTACTGCGGTTTTATTAGTGGCAAGGGGTGGCGACCAGTTAATGAA
>JAAYGA010000149.1 GCA_012727935.1 Pseudomonadaceae bacterium
ATCAGTAGTTGGAATGGTGCTCAACCAAGGCGCTGGCTCTCTCAGTTCGAGTGGGAGGGCCGGTCTGCGCCCCGTATTGCTTAATTAACGATTTGCGACACCCTCTTTAGGTCGGGGAGGATGTCAATAGGCTATAAATGGCTAGGCTGCCCAGTAATAAATACCCCGTTAAACTCCAAACAGGCAGCGGTAAGCCGAAAAAATTGGCTGCTTGGGCGCAATCGGAAGAGCCAACTAGCATTTGAGCGAGCGCATCTTGTAAGGGAAAAAAATCTAATAGTGTTTCAACATCTAAACCACAACCAACGCTGTTGGGGTTCAACTTAATGTAAAGATGGCGCAGTGCAACGCCTACACCGCTGGCCATTACTAAAGCAAATGCCACTATGAACAACCAACGTATAAGGCTTAGGCGTTTAAACAAAGCGGTATAGCTGAGTAACAAGGCTGTAAGACTAATTAAGAAAAAGCCAACAAAAACGCCCCGTTGCAGCCAGCAAAGTGGGCAGGGTAAAAGCCCCGTAATTTTTTCATAGGCAAAGGCTGCTAGCAAAAGAAAACTAGACCCAAGTAAAGTAATTAGTAGGCCTCGCTGCTGCAAAAAGTTAAGGCTAAAAGGGGTATTCAAAAGCGGTTTCCTTCTTCAAGTTAACTGAAGTTAAACGATTATTAATGGTTGTTATGCAGAATAGACTGCATTTTTTCTGCTAATGCTGCAATATTAACACTAGTGTTCGACCTGAAATCGTAAAATGGGTTCCTGCTTAAGGTCTTACTTGGGTAGAATGTCTAAATGTACCTTTTATAAAAGAAATGACTGAACGTGATTAATATTCTGGAACACCTACGCAACACAATGGATAACTTTCGCCGCTCTGAGCAGAAAGTTGGTAACTATGTACTAAAAAATCCTAATGAAGTAATTCACATGCGAATAGTCGACTTGGCTACTGAGGCGCATGTGAGCGAGCCTACCGTGGTGCGCTTTTGCCGTGCTTTAGGTTGTGATGGCTTCCAAGATTTCAAACTGCGTTTAGCGCAGGTGTTAGCAACCGACACCAGCTTTGCTCAGTTTTCTATGAATGATGGCGACACAGTTGCCGAGTTTTCACGCAGTATTTTTGATTCAACCATTGGTGTGTTGCTGCAAGTAAGAGACAAGTTAGAAACCCCCAAGTTGCAAGAAGCCATTAAGCTGCTAACCAATGCTAACCGTGTTGAATTTTATGGTTTTGGTGCTTCGGGTGCGGTTGCTGTTGATGCCCAACACAAGTTTTTTCGCTTACAAATGTCTACTGCGGCCTATTCAGACCCTCACATGCAAAATATGTCGGCAGTTACCTTAACGCCCGGCGATGTGGTGGTGGCTATTTCACAAACAGGGCGCACTAAATCTTTAATGCAAAGTGTGCAGCTAGCCAAAGAAGTAGGCGCTAGTGTTATTGGCCTTTGCCCTTCGGGTTCACCTCTTGCCGATATGGTGACACTACCACTTTTTATGGATGTGCCAGAAGACACTGAAATTTATACGCCCATGAGCTCACGTATAGCCCATTTGGTTGTTATTGATGTCTTAGCGGTGGGCGTTGCTAAAATGCGCGGCCCTAAGCTTATTGAACACTTGCAGGTGGTGAAGCGGAGTTTACAAGGCTTGCGTTTACCAGACCGTTTACGCTAGCTATTTTTTTAAAGCTGCTGTTCTAGTAGTTCAGTAAACTTTGCTGCTGGAACAGGCCTGCTTATTATAAAACCTTGAGCAAAATCACAACCTAGCAGTTTAAGTTCTTCTAGTTGCTGCTGCTCTTCAACGCCTTCTGCAACCACCCTCATGCCCAAGCCATGACCCAACGCAATAATGGCTTTAGTTAAGGTGCCTTGGTTTTTGTTGCCTTGATCGGTCATTAAAAAACTACGGTCTATTTTTAAAATGTCTAAGGGGAAGCGTTGCAAATAACTAAGTGAAGAATAGCCAGTACCAAAGTCGTCTATGGCTAAGGAAACACCACGATTACGTAGGTTTTGCATTTCTATTATGGCCGCTTCAGCATCTTCCATTAAGGTGCTTTCAGTGAGTTCTAGTTCTAGCATACGTGCTGGCAGTTCATATTTATCTAGTAATTCATTCACCTGTTGCAAAAGCAGGCCGCTGTCTAATTGCTGAGCGGCAATGTTCACTGCTACCTGTATTTTAATGCCTTGGTGATACCAGCTAGCGGCTTGTTTGCACGATTGATCTAACACTTGTAAGCCGAGTGTTTCTATAAGCCCTGTGCGCTCAGCTAGGGGAATGAATACGGCTGGAGAAATAAAGCCTTGGTCTGGGTGGTGCCAGCGAGCCAAGGCTTCTGCGGCGGTAATGGTGTTGGTTTTTAAATCAAGTTTGGGTTGGAAGTGAACTTCTATACCCCCTGTTTCCAAAGCTTTGCGTAAGTCTTGTTCTAGGCGTAAAAGCTCCAGACTACTTTGACGAATAGTGTCGTTATAAACTTGAATTCGGTTACCACTTAACGCTTTACAGCTTAATCTGGCTTGGTCAGCTTGGTTCAACAGCACTTGCAGTTCATGTGAATGGCCAGGGTAGCAGCTAACACCTACGCTTAGCGTTAAGCGTAATTCTTGACGGTCAATATTAAAAGGCAGGTGCATTTGTTCTTGCAGTTCTTCGCTTAATAACAAGGCTTGCTGTTCGTTGCCTTTAATAAGTGCTGCAAATTCATTGCCGCCGGTGCGTGAAATAACAACGGCACTAGTAAGCACTTTAGAAATACGTTCTGCGGCAAGTTTTAGTAATTGGTCGCCAGCATGATGCCCTAAAGAGTTGTTGTAGGCTTTAAAGCGGTCGATATCAAATACAATTAAAGCTAGGTCTTGTTTGTGAAGGCGTGCCAAGGCTAGGGTTTGGTGCATTCGGTCATAAAACTGCCCACGGTTAGCTAGGCCAGTTAGCTCGTCATATTCAGCTAGGTAATTCAACCTAGCTTCTACTTGGCGGCTTTGCGTCATGTCAGAAAAAATGCCGATGGTGTAAGGCTTTTGTTGGAAGCTGTTACGCACCCTAAGAACCCTTAACCACTGATGATAGCTTTCACCATTGCTGCGTTTTTGAACCAGCTCACCTTCCCAACGGCCTTCACCTTTAAGGTTGCGCGAGATTTTTTCATAGAAGTCTTTAGCTTCTGAAAAACAGGGGATAGACCAGAAGTCTTTATCTAGTATGTCTTGGCGTGAATAACCAGTAATGTCTACAAAGGCTTGGTTAATAAAAATAACTTGGCTGTCTGGGTCGATGATGTAGGTGGCTTCACTTGACGATTCAAAGGCTTTCCAAGCAAGTTGTAGGTGGTCATCTTTTTCTTGTTCTGCGGTTATATCGCGCCGAGTACCCAGCATTTTTTTTGCAGTGCCGGTAATGCTATTACGTTCCACCACTTCACCGTGGTCTTTAAGCCAACGCCATTGCCCAGATTTATGACGAATGCGAAAGCGGCACTGAAAATGTGGGCTATTCCCTTTTAAAGAGTTAATAATTTCTTGGCGTAAACGCGGGTAATCATCGGGGTGAACTAGGGGTTGTAAATGGCCCATAAAATGAGGAATTTCATGTTCTTCATAGCCAAAAATATCATGAAAATGTGAGTGGTAAATAGAATCTGTTTCTAAGTCCCATTCCCATAGCCCTAGTTTGCTTGCTTCCATTGCTTGGCTAATTTTTTGGCGCTGGTTTAGCAGCTCACTGTGTGTTTTTTTATGTTTTAAAACTTCCTCTTGCAGCTTTTGTTGTTGCTTGTAAAGAAAATAACTGCCGCCCACCAGTGGTAGGCTAAAGAAGATAGTTAAGGCTATCTGTAGTGGGCTAACGGTGCTGTTCGTATAAAAAAATATAAACCACAGCATAACTAAGGCCAGTAATGCTGTGGCTGGGTAGTAGCGTAGAATTAAAGTGGTGTTGCCTGCTTGTTGCGTCCTAGTGTCTTCAGTCATTGGTTGCTCAGCTACCTAGTTTTATTATTATTTGGTTCTACTTTCGTCAATTTATAGCAGAGTTATAAAAGGTTAGCTACCTAGAGTATGTTAATATTTTGTGTAATCTACACTCTTTAGCTAGCTAATTTGCTGCTTTTTAATAAATTTTTTCTGGGCTTAAAATGACTTCTTCTACTTTGCATCCGTTGCTAAAAGACTTAAATCCTGCCCAAGCAGCGGTGGTTGCCGCACCACGACAAGATTTACTAGTGTTAGCCGGTGCTGGTAGTGGCAAAACACGGGTACTTGTGCAGCGCATTGCTTGGCTAGTTCGTCAGGAAGGCTTGTCGCCTCACGAGATTTTAGCCGTTACTTTTACTAACAAAGCCGCTAAAGAAATGCGCCTAAGGTTAGAAACTGAGCTTAACATGAACCTACGCAGCATGTGGGTTGGCACATTTCACGGCCTAGCCCACCGTTTGCTGCGGACGCATTGGCAAGAAGCTAAATTACCCCAACATTTTCAAATTCTTGATAGTGATGACCAGCTAGGCTTACTTAAACGCCTAATGAAAAGCTTGAATGTTGATACTGAAAGCACCCCGCCTAAACAGCTGCAAGCGTTTATTAATGGGCATAAAGAAGAGGGTCGCCGTGCTGCCCATGTTTTGGCAAGAGGTGAGTTTGAACGCCGTATGCAAGAGCTTTATGCCAGCTATGAAGAAATTTGCCAGCGCCAAGGCTTAGTTGATTTTGCCGAACTACTGCTTAGATCGTTGGAAGTTATGCGTGACACGCCACCCTTGTTAAAGCATTACCAGCAACGTTTTTCTAACCTGCTAGTTGACGAGTTTCAAGACACTAACAGCTTGCAATATGCTTGGTTAAAGCTTTTAAGAGGAAGTGATGGCTGCATTATGGCGGTGGGCGACGATGACCAATCCATTTACGGCTGGCGCGGTGCTAAAATTGAAAATATTCATAATTTCACTAAAGACTTTGCCGGTTCGCAACTGCTAAAGCTTGAACAAAATTACCGTTCGACTTCAACCATTTTAGAAGCCGCTAATGCGTTGATTAAAAACAATAGTGAACGCCTAGGCAAAGCACTTTGGACAGAAGGCATAGCAGGTGACCCTATTCGGGTTTATGCCGCGTTTAATGAGCAGGATGAAGCCCGTTTTATTGTTGATATTATTGCCAAACACGTTAAAGAAGGCGGTTTACGCGCCGATTGCGCCGTGCTTTACCGTTCCAATGCCCAATCACGCTCTTTAGAAGAGGCCTTTTTACGCCAAGGGATGCCCTACCGTGTTTATGGTGGCCACCGCTTTTATGAGCGAATGGAAATTAAAAATGCACTGGCCTATTTAAAGCTGATAGTTAACCGCCAAGATGACCCAGCCTTTGAGCGTATTATTAATACACCCACGCGTGGTATAGGCACGACTAGCCTTGAAAAAATACGCGCCTATGCGCGAGATGAAGGCTTAGGCTTGTGGGATGCTTCGGTTGAAATGGTGACTAAGCAACTTCTAACCGGCAGAGCCGCCACCTGTGTGCAGCTGTTTATTGAACTAATTGAACGCATGGATGAAGAATCTATGCCGTTAAGCTTGCGTGAAAGCGTTGAGCTAACCTTGGAGTTAAGTGAGTTAATGGAATTTCATGCCAAGGAAAAAGGCGAAAAAGGTTTAGCAAGGGTCGAAAACTTAAAAGAGCTGATGAGTGCTGTACACCATTATGAACCCCAGTTAACCCTTGAAGATGAAGCCAATCAAGCCATTAATTTAGAAGGCCGCCAAGCCTTGGCGGTGTTTTTAACCGAAGCCAGTTTAGATGCAGGCGACAGGCAAGCCGAAGAAAATGAAGACGCTGCCCAGCTGATGACTTTACACACCGCCAAAGGCTTGGAGTTTCCTGTGGTGTTTTTGTCGGGCATGGAAGAGGGTTTATTTCCACATTCTATGGCAATGGAAGCCGGTGATGACGGACTAGAAGAAGAGCGCCGCCTTTGTTATGTGGGCATTACACGCGCCATGAAAACCTTGTACATGACCCATGCTGAAAGTCGGCGTATTTTTGGGCAAGAAAAATTTTGTCGCCCCTCGCGCTTTTTAACTGAACTGCCCGCAGAACTGTTAAACGAAGTCAGGTTAAGCGCCTCGGTTAGCCGCCCCATGCACTTTGCTAGTAATCGCCCTAAACCGGCAGGGGTGCGGGTGGGTGGGGTGGGCAACCCGTTAAGTGGTGCTAAAGAAAGCGCCGCAGCAGCTAATTTAAGAATTGGCCAGCGCGTGGAGCATAAAAAGTTTGGGGTGGGGGTTATTTTACATGCTGAAGGTGAAGGCGAGAAAACCCGCCTGTTAATCAATTTTGAAGGGGTGGGTGAGAAGATGTTGGTGCTAGGTTTTGCGCCCCTAACACCCTTAGATTAGCTAACTATAGATTAGGCAACTATAGATTAGCTAACTACAACCCACTAGACATTTTTAAGCCGCGCCAGTAGTTGTTCTGCTGGCTCGGGCTTGCCGTAAAAATAGCCTTGGTGCAGATTACACCCAACAGAATAAAGAAAGGCTTGCTGCTCTTTTGTTTCAACGCCTTCAGCCACCACCGAAAGTTCAAGGTGTTTTGCCACCGCCATCATGGTTTCTACTAGCAATGCGTCGCTTGAATCATCGGGTAGGCCATCAACAAACGAACGGTCAATTTTTAGCTCGTTAATGGGCAGCTTTTTTAGGTAAGACAAGGAGGAATAGCCTGTACCAAAGTCGTCAATTGAAAAGCTAATGCCCAGCTTTTGCAGTTCTAACATGCGCTTAGATGACTGGTTGAAGTCGGTTATTAGCAAGCCTTCAGTTACTTCTAAAGTTAGGCGTTTAGGATCAGCACCGGTTTCATTTAAAAGGTAGTGAATGCGGTCTACAAAGTCTGGGTTACGGAATTGGCGTGGGCTAATGTTTACCGCAAAAGTTAGCTGGGGGTAATCTTTCATTAGCAGCAGGGTTTCTTTTAAAACCCATTCACCCAGCGGTAAAATCATGCCGGTGTCTTCAGCTAAAGGAATAAAGCGGTCGGGTGGAATTAAGCCTTTTTCAGGGTGTTCCCAGCGTACTAAAGATTCTGTGCCATAAATTCTGCCATCTCGATTCGTTTTAGGCTGTAAATAAAGGCGCAGCTGTTGGTTTTCTAAGCCTTTACGCAGTTCACCTTCCAGTTCAAAGCGGTTTTCTACCTGTGTTTGCATACTCATTTTGAAGCGTCGCCAAGTGCCACGCCCCGCTTCTTTGGCAGCATAAAGTGCAATGTCGGCTTCTTTTAGTAAATCAGCAAAGTCACGGTCAAACTGGGTATTAAAAGAAGCGCCAAGGCTGCTGCCTAATAAATATTCACTTTCACCTAGGCGAACGGGCTGGGCTAGGGTGTCTTGAAAAAACTGAAGCCGCTGCTCAAGGTTTTGCTCAACCTGTTTAAGGTCATCCCCTTCTTCGGTGAGCAATAATACAAACTCATCGCCGCCAAAACGTGCCAGCACTTCGTTATCTTGCAGTAGGTGGTTTAGCCGCAAAGCCAGCGCAACCAACAATTCGTCACCCTTGGCGTGACCTAGTGCATCGTTAATGTTTTTAAAGTGATCTAAGTCGATAATTGCGACGACCAGCAGTGCTTCGCCGGGTATTAACAGGTTAGATACTTCTGTTAGCTTGTCTTGAAATAAATAACGGTTAGGCAGGCTAGTTAAAGGGTCGTAATAGGCTAAAAACTTAATGCGTTCTTCATGCTGGTAACGCTCAGTAATGTCGCGGCTGATGCCTAATACGCCTAAAAACTCATTATTAGCATCTAAAAGTGGCGCTTTAAGCTTGTCTAACAAGCGTTCAGAGCCGTCTGGAAAGCGTGTCCACTCTTCTGTGTGGGCTACTTGGCGACTAGTAACAACCTGTTGATCTATTTTGCGGTATTTTTTAGCTATGGCTTCTGGAAATAAACTAAAGTCGGTTTTGCCAGCAATGGAGCTGGTGCTGTGATTAACAAAATTGGCAAACTGTGCATTAGAGCCTAAGTAATGACCCTCTTTACTTTTAAAGAAAATCATATCAGGAATGGAATTAAGCAAGCCTTCTAACATGGTGGTTTTTTCGCGCAGCTTTTGTTCAGCTTTACGGCGGCTAAGAATATTCCACACTAGAAAAGCAATAACCACCAGCTGGATTAAAATGGTTAGCCAGCGAATTTGGTTAATGCGTTCTTGGGTGCTAACCAGTTGTTGGTAACGCGATTCTGCCAAGCTTTCTAAGCGGTCTTTGTATTCTAAAACACTGGCTTCAGCAGTTTTTTTGCCGGTGATGTCTAAAATAACGGAAAATAATAGGGTTTCGCCCTTGTCTGTTTTTAATGGCCAAGAATAAACTTCAACGGTGCGTATTTCGCCGTTTGCGGTGCGGTGGGGGAAAATAAAGTAATTACGGTTTTCTTGTTCAGCCAGTTCGCGTTCTAGTTTTACATCTTCTGTGTCTAGGGCGTTAATTTGCTGAATATTCATCTTGTTTAACTGCTTAATGCTATAACCATAAAAGTTAGCAGCAGCTTGGTTTGCTTGGCGTATTGCACCACTTTTTGGCTCTATCACTAGCATAGGAGTGCCATACTCTTCAAAAAAGCTGGCAGGCAGTTGTGAGGCTAAACTTTGCCCTGCTGCCTGAGCTAATAGAAGTGTAAGCAGTGTAGCTCCCAAAAGAGCTATTAAGGTTTTACGTTTGAGAGGGAAAATTTTAAATGCCATAAGGTTTATCCACCACTTAACTTAACCTGAAACCCTTTTGCTTCTAAGAGGGTTTTAATGGTTGTGCGCTGATCACCTTGAATTTCAATAATACCCTCTTTTAAAGCGCCACCTGTACCGCAACGCTTTTTAAGTTCTGCGGTTAACAATTTCAGTTCATCTTTGCTTAAGGGTACACCTTGAACCGTGGTAACTCCCTTACCTTTGCGTCCAGACGTTTCACGGCGAATACGTACAATGCCATCAAGTTCATTTAAACGCTGTTGGTCGGCAAGCTTACTGCAACAGCAAGATGCAACAGCTTGTTGGCAGTTTGGGCAAAGCTGACCTTGGTCGGTAGAGTAGACTAAACTGCGAAGCTGTTGCTGTAGAGACAACATGAAAACCCTCTAAGTAGCTGAGTTAACGATGATAAAAGGTTAAAATACCATATTTGAGCCTTGGTTAAACCTTTGCTTGAGTAGATTAATGGTTAACCCAATAAAAAAACAATTTTTGAGGTAGGTCAATGCGAAATTTATTAACAGGAATATTCACCGGCTTACTTGTTTTAATAAACACCTTGGTGTGTATTGTGCCGCTAATAATTTTTGCTTTACTGAAGCTTTTCATTCCTATTCATCGGCTTAGGGAAGCTTGCTTTGAAGCGGTGCGCTTAATTGCAGCCACTTGGATAAGCATTAATATTCTAATTTTTCGTTACCTAACGCCTACTTATTGGGACATTCGTGGCCAGCAAAAACTAAGCCGTAATGAATCTTTATTGATTATTTCTAATCACCAAAGCTGGGTCGATATTCCTGCCTTAATGGTTGCTGTTCACGGTAAAGCGCCTTTTTTTACTTTTTTTCTTAAGCGCGAACTTATTTGGGTGCCTTTATTGGGTTTGGCTTGGTGGGCTTTGGAATATCCTTTTATGCGCCGCCACAGCCAAGCTCAGCTAGCAAAAACCCCACAATTACGCGGCCAAGATTTAGACATTACTCGTAAAGCCTGTGACCGTTTAAGGGGGCGACCTGTTTCTTTAGTTAATTATTTAGAAGGCACGCGTTTTACACCGGCTAAGCACCAGTTACAAAATTCACCTTATAAACATTTACTTAAGCCTAAATCGGGCGGTGTTGCTTTCACTTTAAATGCAATGAACGACCAGTTGCAGCATTACTTAGATGTAACCCTTGTTTACCCCAATAAACAGCCACCCACTTTTTGGGATTTGCTTAGTGGCAAAGTAGAAAGGGTGATTATTGATATTCAAAAGCAGCCCATTCCTAAGGCCGTTATTGCTGGTGATTACCAAGAAGATCCAGTTTTTAGGGAAAGTTTCCAAGCTTGGATTAACCAACTTTGGCAGGAAAAAGATGGGCGTATTGAGCAGTTGCAACAAGAGTTACTGGCTAAGTCTAAAGCCTAATGACGCGAGGGTTTTTTTCAGGTAGTTTAAGTGAATCTTGAACGGAATCTGGAGTTAATCTTGCAATATTTACAAGCTTGTTTACTAACGGCTATCGTTGAAAAAATTCCTCATGCAGTGATAGTAACCGACCATGCACATAACATTATTTATGTTAACCCTGCTTATGAATACTTAACTGGACTTAGTAAACAGGAAGTTTTAGGTAAAACGCCACGCATTAATCAATCAGGTCATCATGATGCTGCTTTTTATAAAAGCTTACAGGCTGAATTAGATAAAACAGGGCATTGGGAAGGCGATGTTTGGGATTTTTTACCTAATGGTCGCTCTTATTTGAAGCACCTAAGCATTAAAGCACTAGCCGACTTTAAAGGTGAGGTAAGTTATTACTTTGCAATTTTTAGTGAGCTTTCAACCCTGCATCGCAATGAGGCAGAGTTAGAACGTTTAACGCATTACGACCCTTTAACCGACCTGCCTAATCGTATTTTATTTCGTAACCGTTTAGGCCATGAATTTAATATTTCTTCACGACACAATACCCGTACGGGTTTAATTTTACTTAACGTCGACCGTTTCAAACTGATTAATGACACCTTTGGTTTTGCTGCTGGTGATCAACTATTAGTTGATGTTGCGGTGCGCTTGTGTGGCGGTATAAGGCGAACTGATCTTTTAGCTAGGCAGGAAAGTCGGCAAGAAAGGGATGCTGATATGCTTTCGCGCATGGGCGGCAATGACTTTTCATTTATTTTAAGCGAATTGCGTAAGCCAGACGATGCCAGCATTGTTGCCGAACGCATTTTAAGCTGCCTTGAAGCCCCATTTACTGTTCAGGGCGAAGAGATTTATGTTTCTGCCAGCCTAGGTTTGGCTATTTACCCAGACAATGCCCAAGACGAAGACAGCCTTTTGCAGTGTGCTGAATCGGCTTTAAATCAAGTGAAAGCTGAAGGCCGTGGCGGTTATCGGTTTTTTTCAGATGATTTAAATATTCGCAGTGCTTTTCGGGTGCGCTTAGAAGCAAAAATGCGTAAAGCCTTGCAACAAGAAAGTTTTGTACTTTATTACCAGCCTAAACAAGATTTAAAAACGGGCAAAATAACCGGCATGGAAGCTTTGTTACGTTGGCCAACAGACGAAGGCATGATTTCACCCGAAGACTTTATTCCTCTAGCTGAAGACACGGGCATGATTAACCCTTTAGGGCGCTGGATTTTATTTCGTGCCTTGTTAGACACCGTTGAGGCTAGTAAGCAGGTTGGCTACCCTTTGCAGGTGGCGGTTAACCTTTCGATGCGCCAGTTTCAGCGCCCAGGGTTAAGAGAGTTGGTAACTGAAGCCATTACCTTTAGTGGCATTGACCCCACCCAAGTTGAACTGGAAATTACCGAAAGTATGGTGATGGATAAGGTGGATGAAGCCATAGCCACCATGCAAAGCCTACGTGATTTAGGCGTACAGCTCGCTATAGATGATTTTGGTACCGGCTATTCGTCCATGGCTTACTTGCGCAACTTTCCTGTGAATACTTTAAAAATTGACCAAACTTTTGTGAAGGATCTAGTCGCAGAAGATAGTAATTCAAGCATTATTGAAGCGGTCATAGGCTTAGGGCGGGGGTTGGGCATGAAGGTGGTGGCAGAAGGGGTAGAAACGCAACTGCAGCTAGATTTTTTAAAACGCGCTGGCTGCCATTTAGGGCAGGGTTATTATATTGGCCACCCTTTAGCTTTAGATGCATTTGTGGAAGCAATTAATACCTCTGATTAACCCTTAGGGCTAACCAGAGGTTTAAAGGTTTACTTGATTTTAGGATCAAGTTCGCCTGTTAAGTAACGCTCTGTCATGGCATCTAGGCTAAGTGCACGCATTTTACTAGCCTGGCCTGCTGTACCAAAGGCTTCATAACGGTTAATACAAATATCCGTCATGGCTGTTTGTGACGCTTTCAGGTATTTGCGTGGGTCAAATTCTGCTGGGTTTTCCGCTAAGAAGCGGCGAATCGCACCCGTTGAGGCAAGGCGTAGGTCAGTATCAATATTCACCTTACGCACACCGTATTTAATACCCTCAACAATTTCTTCTACAGGTACACCGTAGGTTTCAGGAATTTTGCCACCAAATTCATTAATAATGGCCAGCCATTCTTGCGGAACAGAAGAAGAGCCGTGCATGACCAAGTGGGTGTTAGGAATGCGTGCGTGAATGGCCTTAATGCGGTCAATCGCTAGTGTGTCGCCTGTGGGTGGCTTGGTGAATTTGTAAGCACCGTGGCTAGTACCAATCGCTATCGCTAGCGCATCAACTTTAGTTTTCTTAACAAAGTCAGCGGCTTCTTCAGGGTCGGTGAGCATTTGCTCCATGCTCAAAGTGCCTTCAGCGCCTATGCCATCTTCTTCGCCGGCTTGTCCGGTTTCTAAGCTGCCTAAACAGCCCAGTTCGCCTTCAACAGAAACGCCACAAGCGTGCGCCATTTCAACCGTGCGACGTGTGACCTCAACGTTGTATTCATAGCTAGTGGGTGTTTTGCCGTCTTCGCCTAAAGAGCCATCCATCATTACCGAGCTAAAGCCTAGCTGAATGGAACGCTGGCAGACCGCAGGGCTAGTGCCGTGGTCTTGGTGCATACACACAGGAATGTGCGGAAATTCTTCAATTGCGGCCAAAATTAGGTGGCGTAAAAAAGGTGCGCCTGCATAACTACGCGCACCGGCTGATGCCTGCACAATAACAGGCGAATCGGTACGGTCGGCAGCCTGCATAATGGCACGCATTTGTTCTAGGTTGTTCACGTTGAATGCTGGAACGCCATAGCCGTATTCGGCTGCATGATCTAGCATTTGACGTAGGGTAATTAAAGCCATGATACTTTTACCTTTTTAAAGAAGGGTGTGTTTAATGGTGTGCTTGTCTAACTAAAATGTTACTTTTTTGCGGCAGCTTTTAAAGCGGCTACAGCAGGTAATTCTTTGCCTTCCACGTATTCTAAGAAAGCACCGCCACCGGTAGAAATGTAAGAAACTTTATCTGCAATGCCATATTTATCAATGGCTGCTAGGGTATCACCGCCGCCAGCAATCGAGAAGGCAGGGCTTTTAGCAATGGCCGCTGCCAACATTTGTGTGCCGCTGCTGAATTGCTGAATTTCAAACACACCCACAGGGCCATTCCATAAAATAGTACCGGCTTCTTTTAAAATTAGCGTTAAAGCGGCAGCTGAATCGGGGCCTATGTCTAAAATCATGTCGTCTTCTTCTACGTCTTCCACGTCTTTAATGGTGGCTTCAGCGGTATCAGAAAACACTTTAGCCACCACAACATCTGATGGTAGCGGAATGCTAACCTGCGTCATAAGTACTCTAGCTTTTTCAAGAAAATCGGCTTCATACAAAGACTTGCCTATTGGCAGGCCAGCGGCGGCTAAGAAGGTGTTAGCGATACCACCGCCCACAATAATTTGGTCACATTTTTCAGCCAAGCTGCTAAGCACATCAAGTTTAGTTGAAACTTTAGAACCGCCGACTATGGCAATTAATGGCTTGGCAGGTTGTGCTAAGGCTTTTTCTAGGGCATCTAATTCAGCGGCTAATAAAGGGCCAGCACAGGCAACCGGTGCAAAACGTGCCACGCCGTGGGTTGACGCTTGGGCGCGGTGCGCCGTACCAAAAGCATCCATCACAAACACATCGCAAAGGGCGGCGTAGGCTTTAGATAGGTCATCTTGGTCTTTTTTCTCGCCTTGATTAAAACGCACGTTTTCTAACAGCACCACTTCACCCGCAGCCACTTCAACGCCCTGCAAATAGTCTTTAACTAACTTAACTGGCTGGCCTAATAAGCCGCTTAGGTGTTTTGCTACCGGTGCTAAAGAACTGGCTTCATCGTAAACGCCTTCGTCTGGGCGGCCTAGGTGCGACATAAGCATCACCTTGGCACCGGCTTTAATTGCCCGTTGAATGGTGGGTAAGCTTGCACGAATGCGCGCATCTGAAGTAATTTTGCCCTCTTTAATAGGCACGTTTAAATCTTCACGAATAAGCACGCGCTTGCCTGCTAGGTCTAAATCAATCATTTTAATGACTGGCATGGTGAATCCTCTTGTTTATTTTGTGGTGTTTTTTTCTAGGGCAAGCCAATGCAAAGCAATATCTAACATGCGGTTAGCAAACCCCCATTCGTTATCAAACCAGCATAAAAGCTTCACTAAACGTTTACCGGCAACGTGGGTTTGGGTGGCATCAACAATGCTAGAGCGTGGGTCATGGTTAAAATCGACCGAAGCATTGGGCTCTTCTGTATAGCCCATAATGCCTTGTAAAGC
>JAAYGA010000150.1 GCA_012727935.1 Pseudomonadaceae bacterium
GCTAGGGTGCTAGGGTGCATTTTTATCTTTTGGAGCAGCTATTGTGAAATATGTATCATGTTTATTATTGTCGTTCTTACTGGGCCATACCGCTTACGCTCAAGATCCTGCGCCCGTTGCTGCGGCCTATGTCAGTTTAAGTCCCGCGCTAGTGGGTAATTACGGTGCAGGCACTAAATTAAAATACTACAAAGCAGATATAGCATTGCGGGTTAAGCCTGAAAATGTTGCTAAAGTTGAGTATCACGAACCCCTGATCAGAGATCAATTGATTCAGCTATTTGCTCAGCAAACGGATGAGGATATGCAGGAACAGGCAGGTAAAGAGGCCGTCAGACAAGCGGCATTAAAACAAGTGCAGCACGTGCTTAGCCAAGAAGAAGGGCAAGCGCTAGTTGAGGATTTATTATTTAATAATTTGATTGTGCAGCCCTAAGTTATCAAAAACCTGCCGTTGCACGAACGGCAGGTATATATTACAACTTAGAATTTGTAGCGTAAGCCAACTGACGCAAAGTCGACATTATAGTCATCTGCAACATCTTTATAACGCTCATATTCAGCAATGACGTCAAGCTCTGGAGTCATCGCATAACCCGCTCCAATACCCATCGAAGGAACCCACTCGCGGTCTTTACCACTGAGGGAACCTAAACCTGCAGCTTTAACTTTAACTTTTGTTTCCATTTTGTGATAGCCAGCTTTTGCAAATAACTTGAAGTTGTCTAGTGGCACAGTACCCACTATATTTGCACCTAAACCTCGTGTTTGAGCAGTAAGTTTGGCGTCATAAAGACTGCCAAAATTATCAACCACATAGCCTTTATCGTTCGGTTTACCTAGATCAGTATATTGCGCCTCTAACGCAACATATTGATTAGCTTGTAAGCCTACAATGACTTTATGCCCAAATTTTTTATTTGTATTGAAGTCTTTTGAGTCAGTTTGACCCACGCTACCGGCTACATAACCCGATACGCTTTCCGCTTGAGTTGCTGTTGATGCCAGTCCGAGTACAACTGCGGTCAATAATACTTTCTTTAGCATAGTAAATCCTCTAAGTAATAGTCATGTATAAACAGCGTGCAGTGTACTCTAACAAAGAATTTTAGCGAGTGATCTACCCTGCAATGGATCAGAGAATCAGTGACACACACGCCGCCTGTATAGCACTCTGCAGTGCGCTAGTTAACGATTAAAGACTAGACTGTGTATTGTATGACAAGCGAGTGCTAAGAACCTAGCTGTAATAGAGCATGTTTCGCTTTCGATTATAAAGCGACATAGCAGATTTTGACAAAAAAAGAAGAGGGCAACAGGGGGAAAATCTTATTCACTCAAGGCCTAACTCAAGCATCATATTAAAAAACCTGCCGCTATACTAACGGCAAGTTTAGATTAAAATTTAGAAACTATAGCGTAGGCCTACTGAAGTAAAATCTACATTATGTTTGAAGCTTAGTTTATCACCATCAATATTAATTTTTTTATTAGCAACACCTTGATAGCGCTCATACTCAGCAACGATAGAAAGCTCTGGCGTCATATCATAGGCTGCTCCAATACCAACTGCTGGAGTCCATTTGCGCAGTGTTTTACTATCAGAAGCACTGAAGCTATCACTAAATCCAGCAACAGAAATGGCACCATTTGTTTTAAGCGTGCCTTTAGTACGCATTAAATGATATCCCGCTTTAGCAAAAATAGTGAAATTTTGAATAGGATACTTCCCAACAATATTTCCACCTAATCCACTGGTTTTTAAATTCAGTTTATCGCTGAACCCAAGAGAGCTACCCGCACCATCATTAGCTGCAAAGCTGCCTTTGTAGTTGGTTTTACCTAAATCAGTATATTGTGCTTCAAGCGCAAGATAAGGGTGAACATTCAAGCCCATAACAATTTTATAACCTGCGCTTGCACGATCCGTTGTTGTATTGCCGCCGAATTCTTTATAAAAACTTTGTACTTCTTTAGCAGCTTTAGGCTTACTGGATATTCCATGACCAACGCTATAAGTCGCGTACCCTGAAATATCATTAGCCTGAACACCTGTCGCTGCTAACCCCAATACAGCTGCGGCTAATACTGTTTTCTTCAACATAGTGAAACTCCCTGAATGATTGTGTTTTTATAATCGGCACATAGTGTACAAAAACAGACAGTGATATCTAGTTGTAAGATGTATATAAGCCATTATGTTTTCTGAATAAATATATTATTCAATAAGTTTACAAGCCAAAAAATAATTTGTTAAATATAGATTTATTTTCCACGAACATATCAATATGCCACTACAGTCTTCTATCGCATAACAATTGATAAACCGACTGTAAATGCACAGCACTATCCTCAGCGCCAGCACTCTGTAAGTGTGGAACCTCAGCAAGGCAGGGTGCGCTAATATGCTGTTTAAGAAACTCAATATTCTCCGCCAAACGCGCGCAATCTGGATCAATCACATTCGCCACCCAACCGGCTAGCTCAAGCCCATCATTGCGAA
>JAAYGA010000151.1 GCA_012727935.1 Pseudomonadaceae bacterium
CAGTTCTTATGTTCTTTAATAAACGCATACCTTAGCTGAACTGCTTGGCAAAGTATGCGGCGGCCTTTTTTAGGATATCTCGCTCTTCTTCAGCGCGTTTTAAAGCTGCTTTAAGCTGAGCATTTTCAGTCGCTAAGTCTGCCTGTGCGCTGATTACTGGATCTGGATTGGTGGCTTGCCTATGCTGTTTTAACCAGTTGTAAAGGGTGCTTCTAGTCACGCCGATTCTTTCAGAAACTTCTAAAACGGAATAGCCACGTTCAGTGACTTGCTTAATTGCTTCGGCTCTAAACTCTGGTGTGTAGTGGGGTTTCAACATGTTAATCTCCTAAGGTATGTATTCTAACTTAAGAGTGTCTAGTAGTTTAGGGGAAGTTCACATCGTTTGAATAACTGACCTAGGAAAATACTTGGAATGAAAACACCGAATGAGGTATTGTTTGAAGAATTACAGGCTGTTGCAGTAGCAATTTGAATCCAAGGTTTTATTTAGATCTCCTCCAGAAAATAATTAAGTGACTGGCAATACCAAAAAACAAACCCCAGAAAGCGGATGACAAGCCATATAAACTCATACCTGATGCCGTTACTAAAAAAGTAATCAAGGCTGCCTCACGTACTTTCGGGTCTCTCATTGATGAGCTTAATGAACTTAAAATAGCCCCCAGCAATGCTAGGCCAGCAAGTGCTGCAATTAATGCGGCTGGAAAGGACGTAAAAACAGCTACAATCGCAGCCCCAAATAAACCCAAGAGCAAGTAAAACAAACCGCCAACTACCCCAGCAATATAACGACGACTTGGGTCTTCATGTGCCTCACGTCCGGTACAAATAGCCGCGGTTATTGCTGCAAGAGTTAATCCATGGCATGCAAATGGCGCTAGTATCAAGGATCCCAGCCCTGTTGCTGTTAAAAACGGACTGGCTTTAGCATTAAAACCATCATTCTGCAAAACAGCCATTCCCGGAATAAATTGTCCTGTAATTGCTACAACCACTAAAGGTAAAGCAATATTAATAATTGCTTGAAGACTAAATTCTGGACTGATCCATACAGGTTGAGCAATATTAAAATTAAGTTCTGAAAAATCCATTTCACCTAATAAGAATGCTGTTATCACACCGACAAATAAAACAGCCATGACCGCATATCTTGGATTAATTCTTTTAAATATCAGGTAAATAGAAAACATGGCAAAGACAAGAAAGAAATTATCTTCTAAAGAAGTAAATAAATTTGTTCCAAAATTAAACAAAATACCTGCCAGCATACCTGCTGATATTGCACCCGGTAATTTTCTTACTAAACGATCAAACGTTCCAGAAAGTCCAATTAAAAGTATTAGAAAGCTACTAACTAGATATGCACCAACAGCTTCTCCCATTGTTACTTCAGGTAATAAAGAAACTAAAAGAGCTGAGCCAGGCGCATTCCATGCAATAATTATAGGCATTCTGAAACGCAAACTCAGGTAAATGCCAAGAACACCACTACCAATAGATATCGCCCATATCCAGGACGTTAATACTTCAAAAGGTAGATCAGCTGATTGCGCCACCTGAAATATAATAACCAAAGGTCCCGCATATGAAATAACTGTCGCAATAAAACCTGCGACTATCACAGAAAGCGATATATCTTTTAAAATATTATTCACACAAGAAGCCCCAAATCTAATACACTAAATAATTATTAATATAATTAACTAAAACCAACAATTATGATATGTAGTTCAGTTGTATAAAACACCTGAATTACATACTTTTAATTTAACTCTTACTAATGGGACTTAGTAATTGAGCGGCACAGTAGTTATCGGCTTTCTTACACCCTGTCGATACAAAAATAATCATAGCTATTGCTGCAACAGCGCCTGGCAATGCAAAAACAATAAAGTTTGCTTTTAGAGGTAACTCCGCAGCAAGTAAAAACCCTCCTAAGATAGGCCCTACAATTGCACCAGTACGCCCCACAGCTGAGGCCCAACCCAGACCAGTTGAGCGGAATGACATACCATAAAACTGCGCAACAGCAGCATAAATCAAAATCTGTGTACCGATTACTGTAGCGCCCGCTACAGTAATTAACGCATACAGAACTGGCATTGGACTGTTAAAGCCCATCAAGCTT
This sequence comes from Pseudomonadaceae bacterium, assembly GCA_012727935.1. GTDB lineage: Bacteria > Pseudomonadota > Gammaproteobacteria > Pseudomonadales > Halomonadaceae > Marinospirillum. The sequence goes on from JAAYGA010000151.1 coordinate 2,132, forward strand.
ATGGATACAACAGAGACGAAGAAGAATGTGATTATGACCTTGCCCAAGTTATACCGGTCACCCAACACCCCACCTAGAATAGCGCCTACTGCACCACCAAAATTAAGTGCCAGTAAGAAAGACAGACTGGAACCCAAACTGTAACCCGCATTATTCATAAGTTTTGGTAGCCAGGAACCCAATGCATAAACCATGAGTAAGCAGCAGAAGAAGGCAACCCAAAACGCTAAAGTTCCAATCATTCGACCTTCGCTAAACAAATCCAAAACAGAACCTTTTCTGTCGACCTTTTCAGGGAAAATCAACTCAGTCTTATCAGTAATAGTATTGTTATCTGGCTGCATTTTTCTCAGTATTTCTTTCGCTTCAGCTTCACGTCCATTGCGAACCATAAAACCTATAGACTCTGGCAAATACATAATGATAAAAGGCAGCAAAAGTAAAGGTACAGCAGCTGCAAAAAACATTACTTGCCAACCGAACTTTGGCATTAAATAAATACCCAAACCAGCAGCAAAAACACCACCCAACGAGAACCCACTAAACATCAATGTTACTAGAGTGTTTCTCATCTTCTTGGGAGATAGTTCATTAATCAAGGCTACTGCGTTAGGCATGAGCCCACCACAGCCTAACCCTGCTAAAAATCTATAAATTCCGAACTCTGTTGGACTGTTTGCAAAGCCATTCATAAATGTTGCCAGACTAAATAAGATAAAGGAGATAACAATTCCTTTTTTCCTACCTATTTTATCGGCTAAAGTACCCAATAAGAGCGCACCAAACATCATTCCAAATAATGAGTAACTGCCTAGTGTCCCAGCCTGTACCGAAGTGAGTCCCCATTCCTCCATTACAACAGGTATAACAACCCCAAATAAAAACAAGTCATACCCATCAAATATCATCAATAAGGAACATACTATAAGAATCAACCAGTGAGACTTCCCGAATTGAGCATTATCGATGTAGTTCTGAACTTCTAACTTTCCCATCTTAATCACCTGCTTTTTATTATTGTTCAAATAGTTTTATTTTTAGACGAAATAAAACTAAGCAGAACTTAACTGCATAAACATATTAAGGCGTGTGTATCAGGTAAAATATTTATTTATAACTAACCTAGATCACCCCCGGCGACCGGAAGAATAGTTCCTGTTATATAATTTGCGGCGTCAGATGCTAAAAACAATATGGGCTCTGCTTGCTCATCCAAAGTTCCATATCTATGCATAAAGCTATGTTGCAAAGTTTGATCAATCAACTCCTGATACCACAACTTCTCTTCTTCTGTTTGCTCCTGTTGATTTCGGGGCGTTAAACGGGGTGGTGCTTCTGTTCCACCAGGCGCAGTTGCGTTAACCCGGATCCCGTGACGGGCATACTCGTAAGCCAGATTTACAGTTAAACCATTTACGCCAGCCTTTGCTGCTCCGTAAGGAACACGCATTAGGCCACGGGTAGCTACGGAAGATACGTTAACTATGGCGCCTTGTTGTTGTTTAACCATTTGTGGTAACACGGCTCGACAACACCAAAGGGTAGGAAAGAGCGAGCGTTGAATTTCTTTGCTGATTTGCTCTGGTTCGTAATGCTCAAAGGGTTTAGCCCAAATGGTGCCGCCTACATTGTTAACTAAAATATCTATACGTCCGTAGGCTTCTAGGGCTGCTTGCATAGCAGTTTGTGCACCTTCCCAGGTTTCTAAGTTAGCTTGGAAGGCCAGGGCTGGTGCGCCCTGGTTGGTTAGCTCTTGGGCTAAGTCTTGTACATAGTCGGCTAGATCGATTAAAAACAGGCTAGCTCCTTCAGCGGCAGCTTTTTCAGCAACGCGCCGACCTATACCTTGAGCGGCACCAGTAATAATCATTACCTTGTTGGCAAAGCGTGCAGTCATGATGCGGCTGCCTCCTTGGTAACGCTGGGTGTAAAGCGCTCATAGTGGAAAGAATTAGGTTGTAGGTTTTCGCTATCTAAATAGTGCATAACTGCATCTACCATAGCTGGTGGTCCACACAGATAAATATCTACGTTGCCATCTTGCAAGGGTGCATCTTCCATGTGTTGAGTTACATAACCTTTGCGCGGATGGCTGCTTTCTGCGCTAGCGACAACAGTTTTAAAGCTAAACCAGGGCAGTTCCGCAGCTAGTTTTTCTAGCGTGGCCACACAGACTAGATCTTCATCTTGCGTTACGCCGTAAATTAGGTGTACAGGATGATCGCAGCCGGTAGTTTTAAGTAATTCCAGCATGGATAAAAAGGGAGCTAAACCCGTACCGCCCGCTAGCATTAATACTGGACGTTCTACCTTGCGCAGGTAAAAAATTCCTTGCGGGCCGGTTAGTTCCAGTTGTGCGCCAGGTTGGGCGGTTTGGGTAAGCCAAGTGCTCATTAAGCCATTGGGAACGTTACGAATTAAAAAGCTAGCATCGCTACTGCCTGGTAGGCTGGTAAAAGAATAGGCTCTAACCTGTCCGGAGCTGCCCGGAACTTCAAGGTTGACATATTGGCCAGGCAAAAAATTAATGCCTTGTTCTAAAGCTAGGGTTAGCTCTAAAGAGCTAGCAGAAAGCTGTTCCAGCTTAGTTACTTGACCTGTATGTTTTTGTACCCCGGTTCTGCACAGGTGTGAAGCGGCCGGGATTTCTATAACACAGTCGGTTTGGGGCAGCATTTGGCAGGTTAAAATTTTTCTTTGGTTTTTTTCCAGATCGCTTAGGGCTTCGTCTAAATACTCTTCACCTAAATCGTAATCACCTTCGCTGCAGGTGCCTTTACAGGCACCGCAAACGCCATCGGAACAATCCATTGGCAGGTTGATTTGGTGGCGATAAGCCGCATCCAGGACAGTTTCATCTTCTTTGCAACTGATAAAGCGGGTTACGCCGTCTTCGAAGTTTAGTGCGATGTTGTAGCTCATTATTTTGTCTCGTTCTTACAGGTGGTACACGTCGATTACCTGGTGGATATAATCGTTAACTAGAACGACCTTCTTATTGGTAATCAAAGGCTTGCCGCTACTTACATCTAGGGTACAAAAGGCTGTGCCGTAATAGACAGTGGTTTTTTTGTATCTATAGGCATTGGTTTGCCAGTTGTAGCGTACTTTAAGCTCATTACCTTGCTGCTCTAAAATTTCTATGCCTGAGCGCAGGTGAACAGTACGTGGATCAGGCATAGATGAAGCGCCAGAACGCTCGGTTTTGATGCGGTAAACTCTATCTTCTAAACCTTGACGGTTAGGATAGTAGATTAAAGACAGCTCGGTTTGGGGATCTTCGGTTAGGGTGTCTTCATCATCCCAGCAGGGCATCCAAAAGGTTACATCTTCTGAGTAGCAGTCTAACCACTGATCCCATTCGCGGTCGTCTAATAAACGTGCTTCTTTAAATAAAAATGCCTGTACTTCTTCGTAAGTTATGCTCATGTCTTAGGCCTCCTGCGTGGTAGGAATTAAGTTACGACGCTCTTGTTCTATAGCGCGTAGCATTTCTTTAACCCAGTGCTGGTGGTGGGTTACATACAAGCCTTCATCTTCTGGCTTGGCGCCACTAAGAATGGGTTTGAATCCGGCGCGAGTAGCTTGCTCATCAGCACCCTCTATCCAGTGAACAGCGCCACGGCTAAGATCATTCCATTTAACGTAGCTGGCGTTAAAGCCTTCTTGGCTAGCACGGAATTCTTCTTGGTCATCTGGAGTACCCATACCGCTGACATTAAAGAAGTCTTCGTACTGGCGAATGCGCTTGGCGCGTTCTTCTGCGGGTTCGTTTTTGGGCGCCCAGCAGAAAATGGTAACTTCAGTTTTATCTACTGCTAGTGGACGCAAAACGCGAATTTGGGTAGAAAACTGGTCCATTAAGTAAGCATTAGGGTAGAGACACAGGTTTTTAGTGGTGTTGGTAATGAAATCGGCGCGGTCTTCACCGTGTTCCGCTTTAAGACGTTCAAACTGGCGGTAAATTGGGCGTACTTCTGGGTTGCGTACGCGGGTCCAGAGCATCATGTGGCCGTTATGGAAGGAGTGGAAGCCGCCATCGCCAGACCAGCCACTAGCGTCAACTGCTTCGGTGCCGCCTTTGTCGTAGTCGCGCTGACCCATAGTGGAGAGGTAGTTCCAGTGGACTGTGCCTACGTGGTAGCCATCGGCGCCATTTTCAGCGGTTAGCTTCCAGTTGCCATCGTAGGTATAACTGGAGGTGCCGCGGAGCACTTCAATACCATCTGGGGATTGATCAACTATGCTGTCGATGATGTGGGTGGTTTCGCCCAGGTATTCAGTTAAAGGCACTACATCGGCGTTAAGGCTGCCAAATAAAAAGCCACGGTAGTTTTCAAATTTAGGTAGGTGTTTGAGGTCGTGAGAACCATTAACTTTAAAGGAATCCGGGTAACCGCCTTTTTTCTCATCTCGCGCACGTAGTAGGCGACCATCGTTTTTGAAAGTCCAGCCATGGAAGGGGCAGGTAAAAGAAGTACGATTGCCGCGTTTTTTACGGCACAGGGTGGCACCGCGGTGAGTACAGGTGTTTAAAACAGCTTTAAGTTCGCCGTCTTCTGTACGGGTAATAACTACTGGCTGACGACCCAGGGTTAGGGTGAAGTAGTCACCTGGGTTTTCTACTTGGCTTTCGTGCGCTAAAAATACCCAGTTACCTTCAAAAATGTGCTTCATTTCCAGTTCAAAAATTTCTTCGCTGGTAAATGCGCTCCTGTCGCCACGGTAGATGCCTTTTTCAGGATTAACCTCTACCGCATTGCGGATTTGCTCTTCAAGTCGATCTAGTTTTTGCGTCATTGCTATAACCTCGTTGTTATTATTCGTAGTGGATTCCATGCAACAAGTTTCAGGCTTAGGGCATTATTTGCTTTGTAGATGAGGGGTTAAAGCAAATAGCTTTAAGCACTAGTTGTAATAATTGTTTGCGTCGCAAGCAGGCGAAATACTGGACTTGGATAAGCAGAATGCCTAGCCTGTTTCTGCAAAGCCCTAGCCTGTTTTTGCAAAGCTTAGGCTAGTGTTGCTAATCAGAAGAATTGGCTTATTAGAGCTTCTGTATTTAACTGCCTAGGTTTTAGTTGCTTAATTGCTGTTGCAGCAGCTAGGTACTTAACAGTTTAAAATCCTGTAATTTTATGTGCGCTTTTTTGGACGCAGGGTCAAGATAGGGTGTTTGTTTTTGATCAACAAATACTGAATTTGCATTAAGCGATACCCTAAAGGTATCGTTAGTTGCTGGAGCTAGCAGTTTAACTGGTTCAATTGGGCTAACGGCTAGAGCGCAGCAGATAAAATTAACCTGAAGCCAGGGAGTAAATAACAGATGGAGTTAAGACATCTACGCTATTTTGTAACAGTTGCTGAAGAACGTAATCTTACTAAGGCAGCCAAAAAACTTTTTATCAGCCAGCCACCTTTAACTCGTGCCATTATGCAGTTAGAAGCAGAGTTACAAGTTAAGCTGTTCACGCGCCAAGCCAGAGGGTTAGAACTTACCCTGGCAGGCGCTTACTTTTTGCCGCATGTGCAGCAGCTGTTGGAGCGTTTAGAAACTCTAGTAGAAGATACACGCCGCATTAACGAGCAGCGCAAAGTGGTTTTTGCTATAGGTTTTGAGCCATCTATTTTTTATGGCCAGCTGCCTTCTTTAGTGAAGCGTTTACGCAAAAACCGTTATGTGGAACTAGTGCTGCATGAACTAACTACCTATGAGCAAATTCACGCTTTAAAAACCGGCAAGATAGATATAGGTTTTGGTCGTGTGCATATTCAAGATCCTAAAGTAGAACAACAAACCCTGTTTAGTGAACCTCTAGTTGTAGCCTTACCCACTAACCATGCTTTAACCAAACAAATACCTTCTATGCAAGATTTGGCTAAACTGCCAATTATTACCTTTCCTTCTGCGCCTGGGCCTAGTTTTGCTAGTCAAATAAGGCGCGAATTTAATAGCCGCGGCTTAAGGCTGCATATAGCGCAGCAGGTTAATGATTTGCAAACGGCTCTTTCTATGGTGGCTTCAGAAATAGGTTTTACGCTAGTACCTGAACAGGTCAGTAGGGTTCAAAGGGATGGTGTTGTGTATATTCCTCTTGCAGATCAGAACATTCCCTCAGCAGTGATGGCATCGCGCCGAGCCAATGATCCACCTCGCGCAATTATGCGTCTAGCCAATACCATCCTAGAAGAATTAGTCGAGAATAGACTTACTGGGCGATATCCATAAAAACTGCTCAC
>JAAYGA010000152.1 GCA_012727935.1 Pseudomonadaceae bacterium
CTGCAAAAAAACTTACAGTTAGCTATGGCTGCGCTTGAAATTCACCTAGGTTTTAATAGCCGTGATGGTGACTAATTCAATAAAAGGCATTAACCGTCGCCAACTGCTAGGCTGGCTGGCTGCTGCGCCTTTGCTAGCGAAAACACAGCTAAGCCAAGCCAGTGAAACGCAGGTGATTGAACAGCAAGCCCAGCGGCTTTATGCCTCTGCCGCTAAAAATGTGCAGGGTGGTTATTACCTCAGTTTTTTTAATGCTTTAGGGCAAGAACAAACCAGTCACCCCTTGCCAGCAAGGGCGCATCAAGTATTAGCCGACCCAGTTAGGGGCTGGTTATTTACCCTTGCCCGCCGCCCTGGGGATTTTATTACTATTTATGACTACCGCAACCAACAAGCCATCACAACTTTAGCTGTTCAAGCAGGCCATTATTTACAAGGCCATGCACTTTTATCACCCGATGGCCGCTACCTTTACACCAGCGAAACCCGCCTAGAAAACGACCAAGGTTACCTAGTGGTTCGTGATTTAGACGATGATTTTAAGGTGGTAAAAGAACTGCCAACCCACGGCATAGAACCCCATGAGTTTTTATGGATGCCTGATGGTAAAACGCTGGTGATTGCCAACGGTGGTATTAAAACTAAAGGCCGAGAAAAGCTTAACCTAGCGACCATGCAATCGGCTTTGGTTTACTTAAATAGCCAAACGGGTGAGTTAATCGAAAAGCAGCAACTTGCTGATGAATTTCACCAGTGTAGCCTTCGCCACCTAGACGTTGCGCCTGATGGCCAGGTTATTATCGCTTTACAATACCAAGGCCACCTAGCCGATTCAGTGCCCCTAGTTTTAGCCCACCGCCAAGGTGAAGCCCTTGTTTCAATGGCACTACCTGAGCGCCTATATAGCCAACTTAAGCACTATTGTGGCAGCGCGTGCTTTGATACTTCCGGCAGGTTTGCGGCCATTTCTGCACCCCGAGGTAATCACGTTATTTTGTGGGATATGCAGCAAAGAGCGTTTTTATCAAGCATTTATGCAGCCGATGGCTGCGGGTTAGCCGCAACCAATAAAGCAGGCGAGTTTTTAGTTAGCACGGGGCGTGGCAAGGTGTATCAATTCAGCGCCTTAACAGGTGAGCAACAGCTTCTACCGCTAGAAGAAAGCAGCCAGTGGCAATGGGATAACCACCTAACGGCTATTTAAATCTAACGGCTATTTAACTTTAATGGCTTTCTAAATTTAAAGGCCTTAAACCTACTTGCACAATGTCATTGCCTTCGGCTTCAACCACCACCCAGCGGATACCATGCCATTCCATTTGGTCACCCACCACCGTTTGACCACCAAAACGGTGGATCAAGAACTCGCTTAAGGTTAAACCGGCTTGTTCTGGGCTAATGGTTAAGCTGTAAAGTTCGGCAACGTCTTTAAGGGGTGCATCGCCAGACAGTGTAAAGTCACCAAAAAAGTTACGACTTTTTTCTTTAGCGGGCTGCGAATCACCATTAAACATTTTACTTAAAACAGGTAAGTCAGATTCTCGACCAATAACGCACAGCTGGTCGCCTTCTTTAAGCTGGGTACTGCCCGATGGGTGAATTAGCTGTTTATTACGGAACAAAGCGGCAATGCGTGAACCGGAAGGGAAGCGTAAACAGCGCAATTCAACACCATCTAAAGTGCCACCCTTAACTGAATAAACAAAAGTTTCAAAATCATCTTCTGGAAAAACACCCAATAAGGTGCGGTTTTTAGGCATAAATCCCGTTGGCACTTCAACTTTTAACCAACGTGCAACCCAAGGCAAACTTGCCCCTTGCACTAATAACGACATAAGCACAACAAAAAAAGCGATATTAAAATACAGGCTGGCGTTTTCAACACCGGCAATAACAGGGAAAATAGCCAGCACAATGGGCACAGCACCCCGCAACCCGACCCAAGCTATGAACGTTAATTCACGCCACTTAAATTTAAAGAAAGGCTTAACACATAAAAGCACCGCAAGGGGGCGCACAACCAGAATCATACCGATGGATAAAAGCGTGGCAGGCACAGCAGTAGCAAGCATTTCATGGGGCGTTACCAGCAAACCAAGAATTAAAAACAAACCAATTTGGCTTAACCAAGCAAAACCATCGTGCACTGGCAAAATGTATTGCAACTTGGCCGAGCGGCTATTACCTATCATTAAACCGGCTAAATAAATGGCTAAGAAACCACTACCGCCCAACATATTGGTGGTGGCAAACAAAGCTAAGCCTGCGCCCGTAACCAACAAAGGATAAAAGCCTGTAGAAAGGTAAAGCTTTTTTAATACCTGTGCAAAGAACCAACCACCGGCGATACCTAGTGGCAAGCCAATACCAAACTGCTGCACAAACATTAATAAGGCGCTAAGCGGATCGGGGTTATCTTGGGTTAATAGGGTAATCAGCGTAATGGTTAAAAAAATCGCCATCGGGTCGTTGGTGCCCGATTCTATTTCAAGCGTGGCGCTGACCCGCTCATTTAAGCTAACGCCCTTACCGCTGAGCATAGAAAACACCGCAGCAGCATCGGTTGAACCCACGATAGCGCCAACTAATAAGCCTTCTAATATAGAAAGATTAAAAATCCACATCGCCAGCAAACCGGTTAGCCCAGAGGTAATTAACACCCCAAAGGTTGCCAGCACCAAAGCAGGCCGCAAGCCCACCCTGAAAGTTTTCATGCGGGTTCGCATACCGCCATCAAGCAATATGACCGCCAAAGCTAAATGCCCAATGACATAAGCCGCTTCAAAGCTGGCAAATTTTAAACCGCCGATGCCGTCTTCGCCTGCCAGCATACCCACGGCAAGACACACCAAAAGTAATGGCATTCCTATGCGTGCAGAAACCACAGTTGCCAAAATACTTAAGCACAGCAAAACAGCAACCACTAAAAACCAAGAATTTAGATCTTCCACTTGAGCACTTCAATTTAACCTTAGAATGACCTTTGATTATGCCACAAATTCAGCGGCACCTTGCCTTGCTAGCGTAAAAAAAATCCACTCTTTGCTTATCTTTAACATCTAAGCAGTAGTAGACATAAAATAATAACAAGAAGGTTTACAATAATGCTTTAAAATTACTTTCTATAAAATTAATTTTAAAATTATTTAGAAAATCCTTGTGGGAGCAGCTAAACAAATGAAAGCTTTATTGCAGCGAGTCAGCCGTGCCAAGGTGAGTGTAGAAGGTAAGGTGGTTGGCGAAATTGAAGCAGGGTTATTAGTTTTTTTAGGCGTAGACAAGGCAGACACCCCTTTAATTGCTGAAAAACTCTTACAGAAAGTATTGAGCTATCGTATTTTTGCCGATGATATGGGTAAAATGAATTTAGGTTTAAAAGAAACACAGGCTAGCCTACTAATCATTTCTCAGTTCACCTTGTCTGCAGAAACTAACAAAGGTTTGCGTCCTGGCTTTTCTTTGGCCGCAGAACCAGTGAAGGGCGAATTGCTTTATAATCATTTTCTAAACTATGCCAACCATAACCACCCTAAGGTTGCTGCGGGTCAGTTTGGTGCCAATATGCAGGTTGAGCTAATAAACGATGGCCCCGTTACTTTCTTGCTTGAAAGCAAATAGCGTATTTAAGGAGTTCTATCTTGAGTGAGTCCAAATCTCGTCCAGTTGCTTTGGTGACCGGTGGCGCACAAGGCATAGGCCGCGCTATTTCTGGCGCACTTTTACAGCAAGGCTGGCAGGTAATGATTGCCGATATTGATGGTGAAGCAGGCACAGAATGCATTCATCTGTTCGATAATCTAGGCAAGGTTGCCTTCCACGCGGTGGATGTTTCACGAGAAGATCAGGTGCGTGAATTAATGCAGGTTACCCGTGAAAAACTAGGGCCTGTACACCTCTTAATTAACAATGCCGGCTTAGCCAACCCTTATACTGGGGCGCTAGAAGACCTAGACCTAAGTGTTTGGCAGCGTTACCTAGACGTAAATTTAACCGGCGTATTTTTATGCAGCAAACATGCCGCAGCCGACTTACGCGCCACCCAAGGCAGCATTATTAACCTAGGCTCCACCCGTGCCACCCAATCTGAACCCGACACTGAAGCCTATTCAGCTAGTAAAGGGGGCGTAATTTCTTTAACTCATTCTTTAGCCATGAGTTTGGGGCCAGATGTACGCGTCAATGCCATTAGCCCCGGTTGGATAGAAGTTGGCGAGTGGCAGAAAAACAGCTCACGCTACCAGCCTTTTCATTCCAACGAAGACCACGAACAACACCCAGTTGGGCGCATGGGCAGGCCCGACGATGTAGCCGGTGTGGTCTTATGGTTAGCTTCTGATTTAGCCGGCTTTGTTAGCGGCCAAAACTTCATTATTGACGGTGGTATGAACCGTAAAATGGTGTACAAAGAAGACTAAACGACTAGCTTAAGCCAGCCCTAGTTCAGCAGTGCGGTTTTCTAATTCCTCACTGCTTTCTAACCATTCCATTTCTAACCTTTCTTGCTCCTGCTCTAAACGCCCTTGTTCTTTTAATAGCTTTTGCAACTCTTCCTTGCGCTGGCTATCACTGTAAAGCGTGGCATCGGCTAGGGTGGTTTCTATCACTTTTAATGCCGCCTGCACCTTATCCGTTTGTTCTTCTAGCTTATCTACCTGCTTTTTCAGTGGCCTTAATAATTCCCTTAAACGTGCTGCTTCTTTGCGGTCTAGTTTTTTATTGGCAACAGGCGCTGCGGTAGCTTCTTGTGGTTGCTCGGCTTTTTCAGTGCGGCGTGCAATCTGCTGACGCTCTTTTAGCCAGCTAGCATAGTCTTCTAAATCACCATCAAAATCTTGCACCCTACCATCGGCAACTAACCAATATTCATCCACGGTATTGTTTAACAAGTGGCGGTCGTGCGAAACAACAATGACCGCACCTTCAAAACCTTGCAGTGCTAAAGTTAAAGCGTGGCGCATTTCTAAGTCTAGGTGGTTAGTTGGCTCATCTAACAGCAACAAGTTTGGCTTTTTCCAAGCAATCATCGCCAAAGCCAAGCGAGCTTTTTCACCACCTGAAAAACGCCCCACCGCAGCCAATACTTCATCGCCCTGAAAACCAAAGCCGCCTAAGAAATTACGCAGCTCTTGCTCCCTTGCTTCAGGCGATAAACGCTGCAAGTGCAACAAAGGTGAAGCTTCCACATCCAAAGCTTCTAACTGATGCTGGGCAAAGTAGCCTATGTATAAATGTTCACCTTGGGTACGCTGGCCGGTAATGGGTGCTAAATCACCGACTAGGGTTTTAATCAGCGTCGATTTACCCGCACCGTTCGGGCCAAGCAAACCAATACGCTGGCCAGGGTGAAGTGTAAAACCTACTTCACTAAGCACTGGCTTGGCTGGGTAGCCTAAGTCTGCTTTACGCATCACCAACAAAGGGTCAGAGAACTGGCTGGCTTCAGGAAACACAAAATGAAAAGGTGAATCAACGTGAGCCGCGGCTATTTTTTCCATCCGCTCTAATGATTTAATGCGGCTTTGCGCCTGCTTAGCTTTAGTTGCCTTGGCCTTAAAGCGGCGCACAAAATCTTCCATGTGGGCAATTTCACGCTGCTGTTTTTCATACATAGACTGCTGCTGAGCCAAGCGTTCCGAACGCTGGCGTTCAAAGGCAGAATAACCGCCCTTGTATAAATGCAGTTGCTTGTGCTCAACGTGAAGTAGGTGATCGACCACATTGTCTAAAAAATCACGGTCATGGGAAATAAGTACCAAAGTGCCTTGATAGCTACGCAGCCAGCCTTCTAACCAAAGGGTGGCATCTAAATCTAAGTGGTTGGTTGGCTCATCTAGCAGCATTAAATCAGATGGCATAAATAAAGTGCGGGCTAGGTTTAAACGAATACGCCAACCGCCTGAAAAGCTATCCACAGGGTTAGTAAAAACCGCCTGTGGAAAACCCAAACCGGCTAACAACTGTTCAGCTTCGGCCTTTTTAGAATAACCTTGCAACAAATCATACTGCCCATAAAGCTCGGCTAGGCGGTCGTTATCACCGGCTGCTTCAGCTGCTACTAAACCTAGCTCTACCTGTTTTAATTCTTGGTGGCCTTCTAACACATAATCGAGCGCCGCTAACTTTAAGCTAGGCACTTCTTGTGCCATATAAGCAATGCGGTCATAACCCGACATTTGCAGCTCGCCAGCATCTGGGGTAAGTTCACCTAACAAAAGTTTGAACAATGATGACTTACCAGCCCCATTAGCGCCGGTTAAACCTACTTTCCAACCTGAATGAAGGCTGACGCTGGCATTTTCTAGCAAACGCAAATCACCGCGTTGCAGTGTTAAACCAACTAATGTCATCATAGTGATTACTCCCGACCAATTCCCATCATTTGGAAAGATAAAAAATGCTGCAGCATGATAACCCTTTCTGGCGTTTTTCGCTGAGCCTCTACCAGCTAAAGCGAATAAAAGATGCCTTTTTACAGTTACAAGACACCAGTGGTGCCAACGTTAATCTGCTATTTTTTGCTATCTGGGCCGCCCAGCAACGGTTACGCTTTAGCCCCGATTGGCAGAAAACCTTTCAACAGTTCCAAAACTGGCACCAAGATTACACCCTACAATTAAGACGCCAGCGCAATGAACTTAAAATTATTGCTGAAAAAGCGGATCAGAATGAAAACGGCCCCTTGCACAGAATGCGCGACCACATTTTGAAAGCAGAACAGCTAGCAGAACAACAAGAACAAGCGGTCTTATATTACTATTACCAAGAACGCATGGGGCTGATAGACTGCGAAAACCGTGAAGCAGCCTTACTTGAAAACCTAGCTCACTGTTTTGAAGACCCAAGGTTGGTCGATGATGCGCCCATCAAAGTATTATTAAGTATTATGCTGGATGAAGCCGATGTTGAACTAACAGCAGTGCGTTTACGTGAACACTTAGAAAAGCGTTTCATTAGGCAACAGGGAACTAATTTAGCAACTTAAACCCTAAAACCAGACCGTAATACTAAAAACTCATTAAGGAATAAGCATGTATAAAACTTTTGCTAAGCTAACACTAGCAACCTCAATTAGCCTCGCCATTGCGCTACCTAGCCTAGCAATCGCAGCGCCAAAAACTGACGAAGAACGTATAGGTTACAGCCTAGGTATTATGGTGGGTCGCCAACTACAGCAAGACATTAGCAACCTAGACACCGACAGCTTTAGTGCTGCCTTAAAAGACCTTTATGAAGGCAATACGCCCAGCATTAACGATGAAGACATTGGTAAGATTTTAGATGATTTACAACAAAAGCTAGCCGCTGAAGCACAAGAAAAAGAAACCGCAGCAGCGGCAGAAAACCTAGCTAAAGGTAAGAAATTTCTTGCTGACAATGCTAAAAAGAAAGGTGTAAAAACCACTGCTAGCGGTTTGCAATATAAAATTATTAAGCAGGGTAAGGGTGCAAAACCTACTGCTACTTCCAGTGTTAAAGTGCATTACGAAGGCAAGCTAATTAATGACACAGTTTTTGACAGCTCTTATCAGCGTGGCGAGCCTGTTAACTTTAAAGTGAATCAAGTAATTGCAGGCTGGCAAGAAGCGTTACAACTTATGCCTGAAGGCAGCGAGTGGGAAGTTTACATTCCATCAGACCTAGCCTATGGCCCAGCCGGTGCGGGTGGTTCTATTGGCCCTAATGAAGCCCTAGTTTTTAAAGTTGAACTACAAGCAATAGAAAAGTAGTTGCTTTTACTAGCTAGAAGTTTTGTTGGTTACCAATAATAATCCCCACGCGAGGTGGGGATTATTGTTAGTTAATATCACTTACAGCAAAGTTCAGTCTATTCAGTCATCAATCTAGACACAACAGCTTCAGGCATATAATTAAACTCATGAGGCTTACCTTTAAGCCCCAATCTAGTGTAAACCTGCCCGCCTATTCCTGGCACGACTTCGCCATCATCTTTTCTTTCATAATCTTTAGCAAACCAAGTGAAGTCAAACTTATTTGACAACTCTTCTGGAAACTCACTTTTTAGTAAACTTTCAGCTTCATTAAACATAACTGGTGTAGCCACATGCACTTTAGATATTTTTTTCATACGATCATGCAGTGCAAGAATATTAGATTTTACAACACAACTTCCTGAAACAATTGACTTAATAACAACAAGCTCTGAACTTTCTTGGTAACCTGGCTGCAAATATTCATTAACTGGGGGTGCTATACTTTTACCAGTAAAGCTTTCTTTGGTATGGTCATTCCAAAAACAAGCTAAAAAAACTTTTAACCCTAATTTTTTTTCAAGCTCGTCAATAAATCCCTTAGCTAAAAAATCAGCATCCTCAGCTGTAGCAGCAACAGTGATGCAACCATCCATTACACCTTCATATTCAGATATAAAACGCTCAGCTAAGCTATGCCCAAGGCTAATGAAAGTATTTTTATACTGTTCAATAGAAGTTGAAGCATCAGCAAGCAAGTTTAAACTTGCTCGAATATCAGCACTAATATTATTTGCGTATACTCTACTCATAGAATTCACTCACAAGCCTTAGGTAAAGCTTTCCAAATTTCGATTAAATCTATCACGGTCTTAGGCTGTTGTTTATTAAGCAATACTTCACACTGCTTAACATTACCTAGCTGAGAACTTGCTAGTGTAAAGTTAAAGCCCTTACAGCATACATGCAGTTCATCGTCGTCAAGAGAATAGGTCAAGTCTTGAATTTTATCCAAGACTTCTAACGCTTTTTTATTGAAGACTAAACTGCTATTACTTACAAACAAATCTGGACGCGCATTTTCTTTACTTTTTTTAAGAATATCTGTAACTAAACCTGTCTCACTGACACTCCATTGCCCCAGAATTTGAGTGAAAATAGTTTCGTAGTGTGAAAGATCGTCTTTTTTCTTAGATAGATTAGCTAACCCATTTTTTAGTGGCTCATGATTTAAAATTAACAAGGATAAAGATTCATCATTAGGAAAGTAAACGCATTTTGTATGCTGCTGAATAATTTTTGGAATCTTCTCAGAAAGCTTTATGTATTGGTTTTTTTGTGCCAATAAAGCATTAGTCCACGACTCTTTGTAACCATGATAATCTATATCTAAGATATACTGCATTTGAAAATTATCAGTAAACGCTGACCACGCAACCTCTTTTATATCCTTTATTTGGTAATTTTCTTTCTTTTTATTATTAGGGTAGGTAATGACTAGATCATCGACAAACCCTTTCTCCTGCTTAAATAAACTTAGCTCAGGTTCAGAAGTGCTAGCCAATGGAAATAATAAAACTATATTAAATACTGCAAACCGATCTTCTAAGCGGTTCCCTTTTTCATTGTTTTTACCACCTTGGTGCATGTTATTAAGCTTACTGAGCTTATCTTTGCCAAATTTTTTACTGATAAATTCTTCCACTCAGCTCACCAATCATTCAAATTTAAAACTCTATAAAAGGCTACCACCTAATGAATCCAACAAATTATTGCGCCTTTATTTTTAAGAACTTAGCTTACCATGAAAACAATAATCCCCACGCTAGGTGGGGATTATTTCTTACGCTTTGAAACTTAAATTCAATCTGTTACTTAAAAAGATTAAGCTTCAGTCGTTGCCGCAGCAAAAGCCGCTTTATCTTCTTCAGTCACTTCTTTAATGGACAGCTTCACACGGTTACGGTTATCAATATCAATTACTTTAACCAAAATTTCTTGGCCTTCGGTTAAGTAATCTTTAACCGCTTCAACGCGCTTATTGTCTATCTGAGAAATATGCACTAGACCATCTTGACCTGGCAAGAAGGTAACAAAAGCACCAAAGTCGGCTAGGCGTGCCACTTTGCCCATATAAACTTTGTCGATTTCTGCAGAAGCCGTTAAGCCAATAATCATATCAATCGCCGCTTTAGCTGATTCCGCTGAATCGCCGTAAACTTTGATTTCGCCAGAATCGTCGATATCAATTGAAGCACCGGTTTTTTCAGTAATGCTACGGATGGTTGCGCCACCCTTACCAATAACATCACGAATTTTGTCGGTATCAATTTTAATCGTGGTCATGGTGGGTGCGTTGTCAGACAATTCGGTACGGGCAGAAGGTAGTACTTTATTCATCTGCTCTAAAATATCTAAACGTGCAACCAAAGCCTGCTCTAAAGCGGCTTCCATGATTTCTTCGTTAATGCCTTCAATTTTAATGTCCATTTGCAGGGCAGTAATACCTGCGGCAGAACCGGCTACTTTAAAGTCCATATCACCTAAATGGTCTTCGTCGCCTAAAATATCGGTTAATACCGCAAAGCGCTCGCCATCTTTAACCAAGCCCATTGCAATACCCGCTACGGGTGCTTTTAAAGGCACACCGGCATCCATCAGCGCAAGTGAAGAACCACACACAGAAGCCATGGAGCTAGAACCGTTAGATTCAGTGATTTCTGATACAACACGCAGGGTGTAAGGGAAGTCAGCTTCGCTTGGCAGCATAGACTGAACGCCACGCTTAGCTAGGCGACCGTGACCAATTTCACGACGCTTAGGGCCACCCATAAAGCCTGCTTCACCTACTGAGTAAGGAGGGAAGTTATAGTGGAATAGGAAGCTGTCTTTAAACTCGCCTTCCAAGCTTTCAATGATTTGTGCATCACGGCTAGTGCCCAGTGTTGCAACAACTAAAGCCTGAGTTTCGCCACGAGTAAACAAGGCAGAACCGTGAACTTTAGGTAGAACGCCAACTTCAATGGTTAAGGGGCGAACAGTTTTGTGGTCACGACCATCAATTCTTGGCGAACCATCTAGCACGTTGTTACGTACCACTTCTTTTTCAATTTGTGCAAAAACCGCTTTAACTTCGTCTTTAGTAGGTGCTGTTTCGGCATCGGTCACTAGTTGATCAACAACGCTTTGGCGTAGTTCATCTAAACGGCCATAACGCTGCATTTTGTCAGTAATTTTGTAAGCGTCACGAATGCCCGCTTCAGCTAAAGGACGAACTAAAGCTTCCGTTGTGGTATCTGCAGGTGCTGGCTGCCAATCCCAAGCAGGTTTACCTGCTTCAGCGGCAAACTCTCTGATGGCTTGAATAGCAACTTGCATTTCTTCGTGGGCAAAAAGCACACCACCTAGCATTTGGTCTTCAGTTAGCTCTTTGGCTTCTGATTCAACCATAAGTACGGCGCTTTCTGTGCCCGCTACAACCATGTTTAAACGTGAATCAGCCAGCTGAGCAGAGTTAGGGTTAAGCATATAACCATCTGCATCGGTGTAACCCACACGAGCAGCCGCTAAAGGGCCGCTGAAAGGTACGCCAGAAATGCTGAGTGCCGCAGAAGCACCAATCATTGCTGCAATATCAGATTCCATACCACGTTCAGCAGAAACAACCGTACAAATAACTTGTACTTCGTTCATAAAGCCCTCTGGGAAAAGAGGACGAATTGGACGGTCGATCAAACGAGAAATTAGGGTTTCTTTTTCAGTAGGACGGCCTTCGCGCTTGAAAAAACCACCAGGAATTTTACCAACAGCGTAGGTTTTTTCTTGGTAGAAAACAGCTAGAGGAAAGAAGTCTTGCGTAGGGCTTACGTCTTTTTTGGCAACAGCAGTACATAACACGCTAGTGTTATCAACAGTAATAAGTACAGCACCAGTGGCCTGACGCGCAATGCGGCCAGTTTCTAGTGTTACGGTGTTTTGACCATATTGGAAAGTTTTTTTGATAGCTACGGGATTCACAGATTTATCCTTTAAATTCAATTTTTTTCGCCATTAATTAGCCCCTTAATCATACGCTGACTAGCAGCACAAACAAAGTGCTAGCAGTTAGAATGCAAAACCCCCCGCTGCTTTCGCAACGAGGGGTTTTAAGATTCACAAAGGAACCTATAATTTAGCGACGTAGACCTAGGCGCTTAATTAGTTCTGCATAACGAGTTACGTCTTTCTTCTTCAAGTAGTCTAGCAACTTACGGCGCTGACTAACTTTACGAATTAGACCACGACGGCTGTGGTGATCTTTTTTGTTAGTTGCGAAGTGAGTTTGTAGCGCGTTGATATCAAACGTTAGCAAGGCAACTTGTACTTCTGGTGAACCAGTATCTTTTTCATCACGAGCATAATCTTTTACGATTTCTGCTTTATGTTCTGTTGTTAACATCGTTAATACTCCACAGTCGCTTAGTAACAAGGGCAAAGCCGTGCGACGTTACAGCCTGCCTGAAATTCTTTTGCTTAATTGAATGCTGTGTTTTGCATTTTAACAGGTTGCAACAATAAACCTTTAACAGCATCTTGTTGAACTTGGGCTAAACCTAAGAAGGTTTGTCCTAAAGCATAAAGGCGCACATTTTGTCCGATAGCTAGGCTTGAGTCCAGCAATTTTATTGCTTGGCCTTGTAATACTAGTGCCGCTGAAGCTTCATCAAGGGTTTGTTTAGCTAAATGATTAATTAAAAAATCAGTCGGTTTTAGCAAGGCAACGATGGCTGCTTCACCTTCGCTTTCATACAAATCAATTAAATGCTCAAGGGTTACTAGCTCGCTGGCATCTACACTGCCAGAAATAGTACGGCGTAAGGCGCTTAAATAACCGCCACTCCCCAGTGCTGTGGCTATGTCTTCGCCTAACACACGAATATAAGTACCTTTAGAACAGCCAACTTCAAGCGTTAGGCTGTCTGCTGTAAAGCCTAATAGCTGCAACTTATAAATGGTGATGTCTCTAGGTGGGCGCTCTATGGTTTGCCCAGCACGGGCTAATTCATAGAGTTTTTTTCCTTGAAACTTGAGCGCTGAATACATGGGCGGTATTTGTTGTTGCGCACCCAAAAAATCTAACAAAACTTTTTCTATTTTTTCTTGGGTCATTTCTGGCAAAGGGAAGCGTTCGACCACTTCACCTTCGGCATCGGCAGTGGTGCGTGTTTCACCTAGTTGCACAGTGGTAACGTAGGTTTTATCGGCTTCTAACCCGTAGCTTGCAAACTTAGTGGCTTCGCCAAAACATAGCGGCAAAACACCCGTAGCAAGCGGATCTAAATTTCCGGTATGCCCACCTTTTTTAGCTTTTAAAAGCCATTTAACTTTTTGCAGGGCTTGGTTACTTGATAAGCCTAAGGGTTTATCAAGTAACAAGACACCATCTACAATTTTACGAGGAATTTTTATCTGCATAGCTAATTAAGAAGGTTATTCTTCACCAGACTCTTCAGCCCGCTTTTTATCTTCAGCTAAGGCTTTTTCTATAAGGCTGCTTAAATGCTGACCGCGCTGCACACTTTCATCGTAATGAAACCGCAGTTGGGGAATAACACGTAATTTAATACTTTGCCCAATACGGCCACGTAAAAAACCAGCCGCCTGTTTAAGAATTGCCATATTTTCAGCAATCACTTCAGGATTATCTTCTTTGCCTAATACGGTTACATAAATATCAGCATAACCTAGGTCTTTACTTACTTTAACGCCACTGACGGTAATCATGGCATCTAGCCTTGGGTCTTTAATTTCACGCTGAATCATTACCGCTAATTCACGCTGCATTTGATCACCAATGCGATCTAAACGACTAAATTCTTTCATAGCTGTCTTCCAATAAAAACAGCCTCGATTCTGACTTATCAGAAAACCGAGGCTGCTTAACGACTTAATGGACTAGGTGTATTAGAGCGTTCTTTCTACTCTGACCTTATCAAAAACTTCGATTTTATCGCCGATTTTAACGTCATTGTAGTTCTTAACCCCAATACCACACTCCATACCATTACGAACTTCAGAGGCATCATCTTTAAAGCGACGTAAAGATTCTAGCTCGCCTTCATAGATAACCACGTTGTCGCGTAGAACACGGATTTTCTTGTTACGGTAAACTGTGCCTTCAACCACCATACAGCCAGCCACTTGGCCAAGCTTAGGTGAACGGAACACATCACGTACTTCTGCAATACCGACTATGTCTTCACGGTATTCAGGAGCCAGTTTACCTGTCATCGCCTGTTTAACTTCTTCTATCAGCTCATAAATAATGCTGTAGTAGCGCAGGTCAATTTCTTCACGCTCAATAATTGCTCGGGCTGAAGCATCGGCACGTACGTTAAAGCCAAGCAGTATGGCTTCAGAAGCTAGAGCAAGGTTAGCGTCAGTTTCGGTAATACCACCCACACCAGAAGAAACCACGTTAACTTTTACTTCGTCTGTTTCTAGCTCTCTTAATGCACCTATTATGGCTTCAACTGTGCCGCGAACATCCGATTTAAGGATGATATTAACGCTGGCAACTTCACCTGTTTCTAGGTGGCTGAACACATTTTCTAGCTTGGCTTTTTGCTGACGTGCTAGTTTAACTTCACGGTATTTACCTTGACGGAAAAGCGCAACTTCACGTGCTTTTTTCTCGTCCTGAACAACCATGAATTCATCACCTGCTTCAGGCGTACCATCTAGACCTAGAATTTCAACTGGAATAGAAGGGCCAGCAGAGTCAATCTGTTTGCCGTTCTCATCAATTAGTGCACGTACACGACCATAGTTAAGGCCAGCAAGAACGATATCGCCTTTGCGTAAGGTACCATTTTGAACTAGTACGGTAGCAACTGGACCACGACCACGGTCTAGGCGTGATTCTACAACAACACCTTTACCGGGAGCTTCTGGTACTGCTGTTAGCTCTAGCATTTCAGACTGAAGCAATACTGCTTCTAACAAAGCCTCAAGACCAGTACCTTGTTTAGCTGAAACGTGGACAAAAGGTGTGTCTCCACCCCATTCTTCAGAAATCACTTCGTATTGAGAAAGCTCATTACGAATACGTTCTGGGTCTGCGGTTTCTTTGTCCATCTTGTTAACAGCAACAACCAAAGGCACGCCAGCAGCTTTAGAGTGCTGAACTGCTTCTACGGTTTGTGGCATTACGCCATCGTCTGCTGCAACAACAAGGATAACAACGTCAGTTGCCTTAGCACCACGAGCACGCATAGCTGTAAAGGCTGCGTGGCCTGGGGTATCTAGGAAAGTAACCATGTTACCGTTGGTGGTTTCTACGTGATAAGCACCAATATGCTGAGTAATACCACCGGCTTCAGCATCGGCAACACTAGCGCGTCGAATGTAATCGAGTAATGAAGTTTTACCGTGGTCAACGTGACCCATCACAGTTACAACAGGCGCACGGGTAATTGCTGTGCCTTCGTAGCTAATGGTGTCGATAACTTCTGTTTCTATGGCGTTATCTTTTTGTAACTTAGGCAAGTGACCCATTTCTTCAACAACAATGGCTGCTGTATCTTGGTCAATCACTTGGTTAATGGTTGCCATAGCGCCCATCTTAAACATGACCTTAATAACTTCAGAACCTTTAACTGCCATGCGGTCAGCTAATTCTGCAACGGTAATGCTTTCAGGAATAAGTACATCGCGGGTAACAGGCGCGGTTGGCTTTTCAAAACCGTGTTCACGTGAAGCACTAGCCGCACGACGACCACCTTTACGCTTATCATCTTTGCTGCCACGACGACTTAAACGGCGGTCTTCAAAGCTGTCTTCACGCTTACCACCAGTTTTCTTGCCACCAGCAGATTTACGGCTACCCGGCTTAGTTGCCTTAGGCTTATCATCTGCTGTTGCTACCTTGGTATTTTTCAACAAGGTTTCTTCAGGTTCTTCTGCCGTGTCTTCTACGCCTGTAACAACAGGGTTAGCACGTGCTTTACGCGCTTGTTCAGCACGGCGTTTTTCATCTTGCTTACGGCGCTCTTTATCGGCATCCGCTTTCTTCTGAGCTTCTTCATCAAGCACTGGCTCAACAACCTTATTTTCTTGGTTAGCTTTACGTTTAGCATCTTCTTCTGCTAAAGCAATGCGTGCAGCTTCTTCAGCTTCACGACGGGCTTTTTCAGTGGCTTGACGCTTTTCTTCAGCAGCGGCTTCTGCTTTTTGTAGTGCTTCCACTTCAGCAGCTTTAGTTGCTATTTCTTGTGCTTTTTCAGCTTGGTCTTCTACGTCGCTACGCTTAACAAAAGTGCGTTTTTTACGCACTTCAACGTTAACACTTTTGCGACCATCAGTTTTTAGCTGCTGAGTGGTTTTACGAGTCATGGTAATGCGTGTTGGCTCATCGCCTGTGCCACTAGCACGCTTTAAAGAGTCAAGATAAACTTGTTTATCTTGTTCAGATACTTTTTGGTCTTCACTTTTGTGCTGTAAACCTGCTTTCTGCATCTGTTCAAGCAGACTAGCAACAGGCCGCCCTATGGCTTCAGCAAATTCTTTAACGGTATTCTCTGCCACTGTGCATCTCCTCTAACTACGACCTGGTGCGCTCAAGCTTCATCTTCAAACCAATGAGCGCGGGCCGCCATAATCATTTTACCGGCACGCTCTTCGGTCATAGCCTCGATATCCATAAGATCATCAATGGATTGTTCGGCAAGATCATCAAGGGTGGTTAATCCTTTAAGTGCAAGTGCTGACGCTAGGGCGCGATCCATACCCTCAAGGTTAAGCAGGGCTTGTTCAGGATTAGCATCTGCCAAAGCTTCTTCAGAGGCAATCTCTAAGGTCAGCAATTCGTTCTTCGCACGGCGGCGAAGCTCATTAACCAGGTCTTCATCTAAACCTTCAACTTCAAGGAATTCTTCAAGCGGCACATAGGCCACTTCTTCTAAACTTGTAAAGCCTTCATCAACGAGTGTGCGAGCTAAGTCTTCATCAATATCTAAGTGTTGAATAAAATATTCAATTAGAACATCGGCTTCTTGCTCTTGCTTACCACTGGCTTCTTCTTCGGTCATTACATTAAGTCGCCAACCAGTAAGGTCGCGGGCCAGCTTAACATTTTGACCACCACGGCCTATGGCTTGTGCTAAATTGTCTTCAGCAACAGCCACATCCATTGAATGGGCATCTTCATCAACAATAATAGACGCTACTTCAGCGGGTGCCATAGCATTAATAACTAACTGTGCTGGGTTGTCATCCCATAAAACAATATCAACACGTTCATTGTTTAACTCATTAGAAACCGCTTGTACACGTGAACCACGCATACCCACGCAAGCACCCACTGGGTCGATGCGGCGGTCATTGGTTTTAACGGCAATTTTAGCACGTGAACCTGGGTCACGCGCAGCACCACGAATTTCAATTAACTGTTCAGAAATTTCAGGCACTTCAATTTTGAATAGCTCAATAATCATTTCTGGGCAGGTACGTGACAAAACTAACTGCGGACCACGATTATTCGAGTTAACTTCCAGTAAAATCGCACGAACACGGTCGTTCATACGAAACTTTTCACCGGGAATCATTTCACTGCGCGCCAAATAAGCTTCAGCGTTACCGCCTAAATCAATAATAAGGCCATCACGGGTTGTTTTCTTAACAATGCCAGAAACTAAGCCACCTTGCTGGTCTAGGTATTGACGTATAACTTCAGCACGTTCTGCTTCACGCACTTTTTGAACAATGACTTGCTTGGCTGTTTGGGCAGCAATGCGGCCAAATTCAATGGAAGGAATTTTTTCTTCTTTAACATCACCAACAACCAAGCCTTCTTCTTTTGCGGCAGTTGCTGGAAGTTCACTTGCTAGTTCAGTAAAATCTTCGTCATCTACCACCGACCAACGGCGAAAACTATCGTATTCACCTGTTTTACGGTCGATGTGAACACGAATATCAACACCTTCTTCCATAAAACGTTTTTTGGTTGCGCTAGCTAATGCGGCTTCAATTGCTTCAAATATGGTGTCCTTGGGAACGCCTTTTTCATTGGAGACGGCATCCACCACCAAAAGGATCTCTTTACTCATGCCTTAGCCTCTCAGAAACAGTCCTTACTACTTATTTTGCTTTTCCAGGTTCGTTTTAACTCTTGCCTGGTCGATAGTTTCAAACGGAAAACAGAATTCATCCTCGTCGACTTGAAGAATAACTTCGTCATCTTCAATGCCCTTTAACAGGCCAATAAACTTACGTTGCCCTTCATAGGCTAAACGCAGCTTAAGCTGTACCTGATGGCCGGCATAACGCTGATAGTGATCTAGCTTAAATAAAGGACGGTCCATACCAGGCGACGAGACTTCAAGGGTGTATTCGCCTTCAATAGGATCTTCAACATCCATTAACGCGCTAACTTGGCGGCTTACTTGCGCGCAGTTTTCAACGCTAATGCCCTGCTCGTCTTCAATATAAATTCTTAGCAGGGTGTTTTGTCCACGACCACTGAATTCCAGGCCCCAGAATTCGAATCCAAGAGACTGAACAACCGGCTCAATTAGCTGCTCTAGTAGCTTATCTTTACTTGACACAGAAAAGGCTCCAGCTCTGCGTATGCAGATCAGATGACAAAGGCCGGAAAAATTCGGGGATGAGGCTGTAAGGCGCCGTCTGCGCGAAGATTTTTTCGACCTAACAAAAAGCCCCTTAAAAAAGGGGCTTCTGATTAAATCTTGGTAGC
Organism: Pseudomonadaceae bacterium; assembly: GCA_012727935.1. GTDB lineage: Bacteria > Pseudomonadota > Gammaproteobacteria > Pseudomonadales > Halomonadaceae > Marinospirillum. The sequence continues at coordinate 18,442 of JAAYGA010000152.1, forward strand.
GGGGGCTGGATTTGAACCAACGACCTTCGGGTTATGAGCCCGACGAGCTACCAGGCTGCTCCACCCCGCATCAGATAAGCAGTAATTATAGGGGTTGTAATGCGTTACGTCAACCCTTAACTATAATTTGCTTCTATATTTGGTGCCGAAGGCGGGACTCGAACCCGCACAGGCTTTAGCCCACTACCACCTCAAGGTAGCGCGTCTACCAATTCCGCCACTTCGGCACAAATTTTACTTCAAACAAGCTATTTAAAACTAAGCACTTGCTGCTAAACAACTTAATAATTATGACGACTTAATTTATTAAGCGGACAAATCATAGTGTTGCTAATCACTCTTGGCAAGCCCTAAGGTAAAATAAACTTACAGCTACTGAGTTTGGCGGCTTTCAATAGCACCATTATCATCAAGTAAGGGTAAACGCTCACGCTCTAACTCTTGAATAATTTCTTCTGAAGGCAAACCTAGGTCGGGTGAATATTGCTGCTTAGCTAAATAAGCTAAACCCATGCTAGTTGCAAAGAATGCTGCTGCTAGCAAACCTGTCATTTTACCCAGAAAACCGACTGGCCCAAGGCTACCAAAAACCGTATTAGAAGCACCGCCACCAAAAGAAGCACCTGCTTCAGCGCCTTTACCCTGCTGCATAAGCACCAGCGCAATGACACCTAAACCCAGCATTACATGAACGACTAAAACAATACTATGCATGTTAATTATTCCGCTGCTTTTCCAATTGCTAAAAACTGATCAGCATCCAAAGATGCTCCACCAATCAACCCGCCATCAATGTCTGGCATTTCAAGTAATGACGCAGCATTATCAGGCTTCATGCTACCGCCATACAAGAACAACATAGTTGCTGCTAACTCTTTATTTACTTTTGCTACGGCTGAACGCAATAAAGCATGCACTTCTTGTGCTTGCTCAGGAGTTGCGGTTAGGCCAGTACCTATAGCCCAAACTGGCTCATAAGCAACAATTACTTTTTTTAGCTCGTCTAAACTTAAACCTTCTAACACTGCTGTTAGTTGCTGCAAAACCACCTCAGCTGTGGCACCTGCTTCACGCTCTGCCAAGGTTTCGCCTACACAAACCACCGGTATTAAATTAGCAGCTAAAACACGCTTGGCTTTTTCTAATACTTGCGAATCAGTTTCAGCATGGTATTGGCGTCTTTCTGAATGACCAAGTAAAACATGGCTAACACCCAAATCAGCCAACATAGCAGCAGACACTTCGCCAGTGTAAGCGCCCTCCTCTGCTTGCGAGCAATCTTGTGCGCCCACACCAATAGGGCTACCTGCCAAAAGCTCTGCCGCTTGCGACAAATAAAGGTAGGGTGGAAAAACCAACAACCTAGCGTTAGGTGCTTGTTTACTAAGCAATTCTTTAAGCAAACTTGTAACCATCTGCTGGCTACCGTGCATTTTCCAATTACCTGCTACCAATTTTTGTCGCATTAATTCAACCTATAAACGATTCAAGGGCATGGATTCTATTAAAAATACTCGTTAAGCTCAACTAGCAACGTCAGTAATTACTGCGGCTATCTCTTCAGCCAAGGCTTGAACTTCCTCTTGCTGCTCACCTTCCACCATCACTCTTAGTAGCGGCTCGGTTCCCGATGGGCGCAATAAAATTCTTACCCGCCCCTTCATGCGGCTTTCAATTTCATTTACTTTAGCCTGCACTTGCGGGTGACGTATTAAGGCTGCTTTATTATCGGCAGTACGAATATTCACCAAGCTTTGCGGCATTTTTTTCATGCCTTGTAACAAGGCTTCTATCTGGCCATCAGCTTCTTGAATGGCTTGCAAGACTTGCAGCGCAGCAACAATGCCGTCACCGGTTGA
>JAAYGA010000153.1 GCA_012727935.1 Pseudomonadaceae bacterium
AGTTTAAGGTGTATCGTGGTGGTTAAGGTTGGCAGCTAATAAAAAAACGGGGCTTAATGCCCCGTTTTTTATTTGTTGTTAAAGCTATCTGATTCCTAGCTCTTCCATGCTGACATCACGCATTTTAAACTTCTGAATTTTACCTGTGACAGTCATAGGGAATTCTTGGGTAAATTTAAAGTAGCGTGGCACTTTATAGTGGGCAATTTTTCCTTTACAGAAGGCTTTTAGTTCTTCTTCATCAAGCGTTTTTCCTTCATGTACTTTAATCCAAGCCATGACTTCTTCACCGTACTTTTGGTCTGGAATACCGATTACCTGAACATCAGAAATGGCTGGATGAGTATAGAAGAATTCTTCTAATTCACGTGGGTAGATGTTTTCACCGCCACGAATAATTAAGTCTTTAATACGACCAGTAATGGCAACGTAGCCTTCATCATCCATTTGCGCCAAATCGCCAGTATGCATCCAGCCATTAACAATCGACTCTTTAGTAGCTTGTTCGTTGTTCCAATAGCCCAGCATAACGCTGTAACCACGGGTACACAGCTCGCCTTTTTCGCCACGTTCAACCACTTCACCCGATTCAGGGTCAACTAGTTTTACTTCTAGGTGAGGGTGAATAGTGCCTACGGTGGAAACCCGTTTTTCAAGCGGTGCATCCCTACGGGTTTGGAAGCTAACGGGGCTGGTTTCAGTCATGCCATAGCAGATGGTGACATCTTTCATATTCATCTGCTCGATAACTTTTTTCATCACTTCAATCGGGCAGTTAGAACCGGCCATAATGCCCGTGCGCAGGTGGCTAAGGTCATAGTTAGCAAAGTTGGGGTGCTCTAGTTCGGCGATAAACATGGTGGGTACGCCATAAAGCGCCGTGGCTTTTTCTTCTTCTACCGTTTGTAGGGTAACTTCAGGATCAAAACCATCCGAAGGGTAAATCATGGTTGCGCCGTGCGTAATACAGCCCAAGTTACCCATCACCATGCCAAAGCAGTGATAAAGCGGGACAGGAATAACAACTCGGTCTTGGTCGGTTAAGTTCATGCCTTCAGCCACAAAATAACCATTGTTCAAAATATTATGGTGCGAAAGCGTTGCGCCTTTGGGTGCGCCAGTAGTGCCTGAGGTGTATTGAATATTGATAGGGTCGTCAAACTGCAGAGTTGCTTGTAACTCTGCTAACTGCGCTTCGCTTACCTTGTCATGCGTAGCCATTAGGTTAGACCAGGTATACATGCCTTGGGTGGCGAGCTTTTCATCTAAACAAATCACCCGTTTAAGTTCTGGTAATTTTTTACTGCTTAGCTTTTCTGGTGTGCTGGTTTTTAATTCAGGCACCAGTTCACAAATAATATTGGCATAGTGAGACTGTTTAAATTCACCTTCAAGAATAAGCGTATTAGTGGCCGATTGTTTAAGTGCGTATTCAAGTTCGTGGGTGCGGTAGCTAGGGTTAATATTAACCAGAATGGCGCCAATTTTTGCAGTGGCAAACTGGGTAATACACCACTGGGCGTTGTTGGGTGACCAAATGCCGACACGTTCACCCTTAGTCACGCCCATTTGCAAAAGGCCACGAGCACAGCGGTTGACTTCTTCCTGTAGTGCTTTATAGGTGTAACGAAGGTTTTGATGGCGTGAAATTAGCGCATCATTATTAGGGAAGCTGGCCACGGTTTGATCGAATAAATCACCAATGGTCATCCCAATTAAAGGACGTTCACTAGTACCGCTGACGTAGCTTAGCTGCTTGCTCATAAACCCACCTCTTAATTTTATCTTTGTTGTGTGTTGGTCTTGAACAGTAGGGTAAGCGGAGAGGGTGTTACCCTACTTTTCGTTCTAATTTTTGTTCGCGTGATGACGCTTTTTCTTTGTCTCGCAGGCGCACTCTTTCTAGCGCATCTTGGCAGCGAGATTCAGCAATATTAAGCTCTTCTTGCAAACGCTGAATATCACTTAATTGCTGCTGCATATCGGCTTGTTTTTTAGAAAGAATGTTCAACATATAGAGCAACTGCTTTTCATTGCCTTGCGTTGTGGAATCATACATATCAAACAATTCTTTGCTTTCAGCCAAGCTAAAGCCCAAGCGTTTACCACGCAGGGTAAGCATTAGCCTAACTCGGTCTTTAGAGTTATAAATGCGTGTTTGCCCTTGGCGTGCTGGGTTAAGCAAACCCTGCTGTTCGTAAAAGCGGATGGTTCGTGTGGTTACTTCAAACTCCTTGGCTAGTTCGCTGATGCTAAAAGTACGAACCTTCACTAGATTGTTCATTTTTAATGTTTCCATAAGTCTTATATAGCCAACTCTAATCAAGGTTGACGTTTACGTAAAGGAAAATGTTTGTTTTTTTAAAACAATACACTTTTAATAGCGGTTAACACGGCGATAATTTCCGGGGCTAACGCCCATCACTTTTTTAAATAACCGTGAAAAATAATAACTGTCTTCATAGCCGAGCTGTTCGGCAATACTGCTAATGCTTGATTCGCCGGTATCGAGTAGGTAGCAGGCGCGTTCAATTTTCATGTGGAGGTAATGCTGAATGGGTGTTTCGCCGGTTAGTTTTTTATAACGAGTGATGAAATGATACCTAGATAAACCCGCCGTTGCAGCCAGACTATCAAGGTCGAGTCTTGACCCTAGGTGGTTACGCATTTGTTCTTGCAGTAGCGGTAGGTTTAGTTCGGCTTGTTGTTTAATTTGTGGCCGTTTGTGCGAAAGCGGTAAGGCCGTTAAAAGCTGGCGTAAGCGGTTACTGGCATGAATTAAAGGCTGTTCCTGAAAGCCACAGTCTTGTACTGACAACAAACCATTGAAGTCAACCAGTAAGCGAGGTTGGCGACCTAGGCTAATGCGCCGATTAAGGCCACTAAAGCCTAAGTATTGGCGAAAGTAACTCGCTAACGGGCCTGAATAGTGTACCCAATGAATCGTCCAAGGGTTGTGGTCTGGCGTAGCGTAACGGTGCGCTTCACCGGCAGGTAAATAAAGCAAATCGCCAGCGACTATTTTTAATGTTTGTTGCCCTGTTACTACTTCTGCTTCGCCTTCAGTGCAATAAATAAGCAATTCGTCTTTATGTTGACCTCTATCCATAGAGTGCCCTTTGGCGCGTTGATAATGACCAAAAGAAATAGGGTAAAGCTCTCGGGTAAGCGGGTGTTTTTCTAACAGCTTAATAAGTCGTTGCGGAATGATATAGCGCAAGCTGCCAATGGGAAGTGGCCAATCTGAAGTGTGTGACATGCAAGGTTTCCTAAGTTGGATCGCAATATAATCCATCTAGCACACAATTTAGTCAATTTACGTGAGCGTCAACTCTTGTTAAATTTTATAACAACCTAGCAGGTGCTTGGTTTTTTGGCTTAGCTAAAAAAGTAATTAACCAAGCAAAACAGCCTGAATGTAAATGGCTGACACTGATGAAAAGAACACAGAGGAAGACTGATGAATTTTAACCTAACAGAAGACCAAGTTGCTTTTCGTGATGCTGCCCAAGCTTTTGCTCAGAATGAAATGGCACCCCACGCTGCCAAGTGGGATGCCGAGCATATTTTCCCTGTTGATGTAATTCGTGAAGCCGGTGAGATGGGCTTTTGTGGCATGTACACCCCTGAAAGCCACGGCGGTATGGGTTTATCACGTTTAGACACCAGCGTTATTGTTGAAGAATTGGCCGCAGCTTGTCCTTCTACCGCCGCTTATATCACCATTCATAATATGGTGAGCTGGATGGTAGCAAGCTTTGCCCAAGCCGACGTTGCTAATGAAATTGCGCCCCGCCTAGCCAGTGGCGAGCTTTTAGGTTCCTACTGCTTAACTGAACCCGGTGCTGGTTCAGATGCCGCTAGCCTGCGTACTAAAGCTGTAAAAGAAGGCGATGAGTATGTGCTGGAAGGCTCAAAGATGTTTATTTCCGGCGCTGGCAGTACTGATATATTAATTGTAATGGCACGCACGGGAAGCCAAGACGAAGGCGCTCGTGGTATTTCAGCCTTTGTTGTGGATGCAAAAACCGCCGGTATTGAATACGGCAAGTGTGAAGACAAGCTAGGTTGGAACAGCCAGCCAACCCGTTTAATTACGCTGGATAAAGTGCGTGTGCCAGCCCGTAACCTGCTGGGCAAAGAAGGCGAAGGCTTTAAATTTGCCATGAAAGGCTTGGATGGTGGGCGTATTAATATTGCTACCTGTTCATTAGGTGCCGCCCAAGCAGCAATCACTTTAACCCGCAATTACCTGCACGAACGCAAGCAATTTGGTAAAGAACTAGCGGCTTTCCAAGCGTTACAATTTAAAATTGCTGATATGGCAACAGATTTAGTGGCGGCAAGGCAAATGGTGCGTTTAGCTGCATTCAAGCTAGACCAAGCCGACCCAGAAGCAACGCTTTTTTGTGCTATGGCCAAGCGTTTTGCAACCGATGCCTGTTTCCAAATTATTGATGATGCCCTGCAACTGCATGGTGGTTATGGTTATATTCGTGAATACCCTTTAGAGCGTTACTTGCGTGATACGCGTGTACACCGCATTCTAGAAGGCACTAATGAGGTGATGCGCTTAATTGTAGCGCGTCGTGTTCTTGAAGAAGGCGTTTTGGAGGCAATCTACTAATGACCCCTTTATTAAAATATGAAAAGCGTGGCCACATCGCTGTTGTTACGATTAACAACCCACCGGCTAATACTTGGAATGAAGAATCTTTGTCTGGCTTAAAAAGCTTGGTTGAAGGTTTAAATGAAGACCGTGACATCTATGCACTTGTCATTACTGGTCAGGGCGATAAGTTTTTCTCTGCTGGCGCTGATTTAAACAAGTTTGCTGATGGCGATAAAGCCGTGGCACGTGATATGGCACGCCACTTTGGTTTAGCTTTTGAAGCGCTAACCAACTTCCGTGGTGTTTCTATTGCCGCGATTAATGGTTATGCCATGGGTGGTGGTTTGGAATGTGCACTGTCTTGCGACTTACGTGTCGCTGAAGAACAAGCACAAATGGCACTGCCTGAAGCAAAAGTAGGTTTATTGCCCTGCGCTGGCGGTACCCAAAACCTGCCTTGGATAGTGGGCGAAGGTTGGGCGAAGCGTTTAATTTTATGTGGCGAGCGCATTAAAGCCGATAAAGCCCTAGAAATTGGTTTAGTTGAAGAAGTGGTTCCTCAAGGTAAAGCCTTAGAGCGTGCGTTAGAGCTAGCTGAAATGGCTTGCCAACAGTCGCCTTCCTCCATTGCGTCTTGCAAACAGCTAGTGATGCATTCACGCGAATCTAGCAGCCACGAACAAGGTTGGCGTTTAGAGCGTGAGTTGTTTGTTGATCTATTCGATACCGAAGATCAAAAAGAAGGTGTACAGGCTTTCCTAGAAAAGCGTACTGCCCAATGGAAAAACCGCTGAGGAGCAGTGTATGAGTGATCTACCCGTACTCTTTAGCGAGTTACCGTTAAATAATGGCCAGAAAATTGGTGTAGCAACATTAAATGCGCCCCGTGCATTAAACGCCTTGTCATTAGAAATGATTGACCAGCTGTTAGCTAAGTTTGAAAGCTGGGCAAGCAATGCACAGATAGCGGTGGTTTGGCTGGAAGGTGCTGGCGATAAAGCCTTTTGTGCTGGTGGCGATATCGTTGCGCTTTACCGTTCGATGACTGAATACACAGGCGGCACCGATCCTGCTAAAGAAAACCCTTACGCAGAGAACTTTTTTACTACGGAATATAAGCTCGACTATTTAATTCATACCTACCCAAAACCTTTGATTGTTTGGGGTAACGGCATAGTCATGGGCGGTGGTATGGGCTTGTTTGCCGGTGCGGCTTTTCGTGTGGTAACAGAAACTTCACGCCTAGCCATGCCAGAAATCACTATTGGCCTTTACCCAGACGTAGGCGGTAGCTGGTTCTTAAACCGTATGCCTGGGCGTTGTGGTTTGTTTTTAGGCTTAACCGGTGCGCACTTTAATGCGGCCGATGCCTTGTTTGTTGGCTTGGCAGACCGTTTTATTACCCATGAACAGCGTAATAAAGTGCTGGCTGCGTTAGAAGAAGCGCCTTGGGGCGAAGATGACTTCCGTACTGTTAGCCATGTCTTGCGTGAGTTTGAAACCGCTAGCCAAGCCGCCTTACCCGCAGCGCAGGTTGAAGCGCATTTTGCCGAAATTCAGCAGCTAACTGATGCTGACTCTGATTTAGAAAGGGCTAAAAAAATTGCCGCCTATGCTGGCGAAGACAAGTGGTTGCAGCGTGCGGCCAGCAGTTTAGCTGCCGGTTCGCCAACTGCCATGTTGCTGATTCAAGAACAGCTACGCCGTACACGCCATGCCTCTTTGCGTGAAGTCTTCCAGCAGGAATTAAACCTTTCTGTGCAAGCCAGTTTAAAAGGCGAATTTGCTGAAGGTATTCGTGCCTTGCTTATTGATAAAGACAAAAATCCACGCTGGAACTATGCAACGGTGGATGCCGTTGAGCAGCAGTGGATTGATAGTTTTTTTGAGCCGCTCTGGTCAGAAAGTCCTTTGCAAAATTTCTAAATACAAAAACAAGATGGAGTTAGTTTATGAGTAAAGTCGCATTTATAGGTTTGGGTAACATGGGCGGCCCTATGGCTCACAACCTAGTTAAAGCAGGCCATACAGTCACAGGTTTTGATTTAAGCGCTGATGCACTGAAAGCCTTGGCCGCAGCAGGCGGTACAGCAGCCAGTTCAGCGGCAGAAGCTGTGGCCGGTGCTGAAGTGGTTGTTTCTATGCTACCTGCTAGCCAACACGTTGCCGGTTTATACCTAGGTGAAGCGGGTTTGTTCAGCCAGCTGCCTGCGGGAACTTTGGTTATTGATTCGTCCACCATTGCTGCAGAAACGTCACGCCAAGTGGGTAAAGCGGCGGCTGAAAATGGCATTAAGTTTCTTGATGCGCCGGTTTCTGGTGGTGTGGGTGGCGCAATCGCTGGCACGCTTAGCTTTATTGTGGGCGGCAGTGCAGCTGATTTTGCGCAGGCCAAGCCACTTTTAGAAAACATGGGTAAGAATATTTTTCACGCCGGTGAAGCCGGTGCAGGTCAGGTTGCCAAAGCCTGTAATAATATGCTGCTTGCTATTTTAATGGCCGGTACCACCGAAGCCCTGGCTTTGGGGGCTAAAAATGGCCTAGACCCTGCGGTGCTTTCAGAAATTATGAAGCAAAGTTCGGGTGCTAACTGGGTGTTGAATGTTTACAACCCTTGGCCTGGTGTTATGGAAGGCGTGCCTGCTTCCAATAACTATCAGGGTGGTTTTCAGGTTGACCTAATGGCAAAAGACCTAGGTTTAGCTTGGGAAACAGCCTTAAGCAGCAAATCATCCATTCCTATGGGTTCTTTGGCACGCAACTTGTTTGCGCTGCATGCCCAGAAAGGTAATGGTGGTTTAGACTTTTCCAGTATTCAGCAGATGTTTGCTGAATAAGTCGTATTTAAAATTAGAAGTAGGGCGACACAGCCCTGCTTTGCCTCTACACAAAAATAAACAGACATGAGGTCTTATTATGCAAGCACAAGAAGCACGTGCGCGCGCTCTTCAAAACCCCAGCGAATTTTGGGCCGAGCAAGCAGATCAGATTGATTGGTTCAAAAAACCGACTCAAATTTTGCAAGAAAACACTGACGGTACGCATACCTGGTATGCCGACGGTGAATTAAACTCCTGTTTTCTAGCCTTAGACCGTCATGTTGCCGCCGGTAAAGGCGACCGTGTTGCCTTAATTTACGATTCACCCGTAACCAATACTAAGAAAACTTACACCTACAAAGAGCTTCTTGATGCCGTTGCTTTGTTTGCTGGCGCATTAAAAGCGCAGGGCGTAGGCAAGGGCGATGGTGTGGTTATTTACATGCCTATGGTGCCAGAAGCAGGTATTGCCATGCTGGCTTGCTCTCGCATTGGCGCAGTTCACTCGGTCGTTTTTGGTGGTTTTGCTGCCCATGAGCTGGGTGTGCGTATTGATGATTCTAAGCCAAAAGTTATCTTGTCGGCTTCTTGTGGTATTGAATTCACCAAAATTATTGAATACAAGCCATTGGTCGATTCAGCCATAGCCCAAGCTAAGCACAAGCCTGAAAAAGTAATTATGTTCCAGCGCCCAGAAGTTAAAGCAGAAATGATTGCTGGCCGTGATTTAGATTGGTACGAAATTCAACAGGGTGTAACGCCTGCTGAATGCGAACCCATGAAAGCGACTGATCCTTTGTACATTATGTATACCTCAGGAACCACGGGTAAGCCTAAGGGCGTACTGCGCGATAACGGTAGCTATGCTGTGGCACTCAACTTTGCCCTACGTAATATTTACAACATGCAGGAAGGCGATGTTTGGTGGGGTATTTCTGATATCGGTTGGGTTGTTGGTCACTCTTTTATTATGTATGGCCCGTTAATGGGCGGTTGCACAACTGTTTTTTATGAAGGTAAGCCAGTACGTACGCCCGATGCCGGTGCTTTGTGGCGAGTGATTGAAGAATACGGTGTAAACGGTATTTTCTGTGCGCCCACCGCTTTTCGTGCCATTCGTAAAGAAGACCCAGAAGGTGAGCTATTCCGAAAATACGATGTTTCTTCACTAAAACACATTTTTGTGGCCGGTGAAAAACTCGATTCACCTACCTACCATTGGTTGCGTGAAATGTCGCAAAAGCCAGTGTTTGACCACTGGTGGCAAACAGAAACGGGCTGGCCGGTAACTGCGCCGCTGACGGGTATGGGTGAGAGCGATATGCTGATTGGTTCGACCAATCGTGGCGTGCCTGGTTATAACGTACAAGTGTTGCGTGTTGATGGCTCGCAGGCGGAAGCGGATGAAATGGGTTCAATCGTTCTTAAACTGCCCTTGCCGCCGGGTGTAGCGCAAACCCTATGGAATGATCACGAACGCTACCTAAGTTCTTACCTACAAACCTTTAAGGGTTATTATCATACCGGTGATGGTGGTTACATAGATAAAAACGGCTTTGTACACATAATGGGCCGTACTGACGATGTTATTAATGTCTCGGGTCACCGTTTGTCTACTGGTGAAATGGAAGAAGTGGTAGCGACTCACCCAGCGGTTGCTGAGTGTGCCGTTATTGCTGTTTCAGATGAAGTAAAAGGCCAATTACCTATCGGTCTTATTCTATTAAAAGATGGCGTTAAAATTGACCCAGCTCAACTGGAAAAAGAACTGATTGCGCTAGTTCGTGAGAAAATTGGTGCGCTGGCTTGCTTCCAAAAAGCCTTGGTGGTTGAGCGCCTACCCAAAACCCGTTCAGGTAAAATTTTACGCGCCATCTTGCGTAAAATTGCTGAAGGTGAAGACTATGCACCGCCCTCAACCATTGATGATTTATCGATTCTTCCAGAGATAAGTGAGTCATTAAGAGTGGCTGGCATCACAAAAACTTGATATAAGCTAAAAAACGCAAAAAAATCTAAAACAGAGCTTGTAGGAATGGTGTTTTTGGTTTACGTTTACGTCAAGGTCATAAAAGATCTTGAAGAAAGACAGGTTCTACAAGCTCTAAAGTTAGCTGGTATAAAAATAACAGGGTTAAACCCACAGCAAGAGGATTTACAATGAGCCAGGA
>JAAYGA010000154.1 GCA_012727935.1 Pseudomonadaceae bacterium
AAGCGGTTTTGGTATCAGGCATCATTTCCAACGTGAGTTTAAAATTGGCCGCCTAGGCTACGCACCTATTTATAGTTAGGCAAGCAATAATAAAATAAATCTTAACATTGCCTGCCTAACCATAATTTAAACTTATACCATTTTTTTAGATTTAAACCTTCTTTAAAATCAAGCTCGCATACAAGACAGGCACAGCCACTAGAGTAAGCAGGGTAGCAAATAGCAGACCACCCATAATAGTCACTGCCATGCTAGAGAAGAAGGCATCAGTTAATAAGGGCAACATACCCAAAATAGTGGTACCTGCCGCTAAAAATACCGGCCTTAAACGGCTAACACTGGCATTTTTTAAGGCAGTCATGGCATCGCCATTTTCAGCCACTTGCAGGTCTATTTCATCGACCAAAACAATCGCATTTTTCATTAACATGCCCGATAAACTCAACATGCCCAGTAAGGCTGTAAAGCTAAAAGGTAAGCCAGTGACTAACAAACCTATAATCACACCCGTGGCCGCCATAGGTACAACTAGCCAAATAACCAACGGCTGTTTTAGGCGACCAAATAATAAGACAGTGACCACCAGCATAATCACAAAACTAAGCGGTAATTGAGACGCTAGCCCCGCTTTAGCTTTACCCGAGCTTTCAAACTCACCGCCCCAATCTAGGCTGTAACCTTCCGGTAAAGGCAAGGCTTCTACCTTATCTCTAACCGATGCAAAGGCTTCAACAGCGGTTACATAGGTACTAGGTTCAGCTTCCACGGTTAAGGTTCTTAAGCGATTACGGCGACGAATTTGCGCTTCTTCAGGCAAGAGCTCGAAACGATCAACCACTTGCGCCAAGGGCACATAAGCACGGTCTGCACCACTCCAAATTAGGCGGTCTTTTAAACGGCCAACATCTAGGCGTTCCGCTTCAGGTGGGCGAGCGACAATAGGCAGTTGTTCTATGCCTTCACGGTAAGTGCCTGCCCTTACCCCTTCGGTAGAAAACTTTAAGGTGGTGGCTAAATCTTTACGGCTAATACCCGCATAACGTGCCCTTTCTTCATTAAAAATAGGCACTAAAGTCACTTCTTGTTCACGCCAATTATGGCGAACATCGGTCACTTTTTCTTCTTGTGCCATAATTTCAACCGCTTGCTGGCCTAGCTCTCTAAGTACTTGGGCATCTTCACCAGAAAATCGAGCTTGCAACTTAGCGCCACTGCCCGGGCCAAACACTAAACGTTCGGTATACACTTTTGCATTAGGAAAATCTTGGATAAGTTCAGCTCGCAATTCTTCGGCTAGGCCATCAATTAAATCACGATCAGTGACTCGAATAATTAATTGCCCATAAGAAGAATCTAGGCGTTCTGGCTTATAAGTCAGCATAAAACGACTTGCGCCTTGGCCTATAAAACTAGCCACGCTCACCACTGCGGATTTTTCTAAAACCTTTTCTTCTATGGCTTGAATATCCCTAGCCGTAGCACGAATATCAGTGCCTTGCGGTAAATGGTAATTCAAATAAAACATCGGGTTATTTGCGATAGGGAAAAAAGCCTGACTCACCCAGCCAAAACCAGCATAACTACCCAAGGTGATAGCAACTAAAATAACTAGCGTGGTGCGGCGAGCAGCTAAGACTTTATCAAGCAGGCGAAAATACCAGCCATACAACTTACCGGCGTAAGGGTCTTGTTCACTGTCAGAAGCATTCGTACGAAACAGGTAATAACCCAATAAAGGTGTCACGGTAACCGCCAATAACCAGCTAAGTAACAGCGAAATTCCTATAACCACAAACAAGGAATATAAGAACTCACCAGTAGCATCGGGCGATGAGGCAATGCCAGCAAAGGCCATAATGCCGATTACCGTGGCACCAAATAATGGGATTTGTGTGCGTTTAACGGCATCACTTGCGGCATCTATAGCTTTAATGCGCCGCTGCATATTAATTAGCATACCTTCAGCAACCACTATGGCGTTATCAACCAACATGCCCATAGCAATAATTAGCGCACCTAAAGATACTCGCTCCATTTCAATATGAAAAACCTTCATAAAGAAAGTAGTACCAAGGACGGTTAGCAGCAGTGTCATACCCACCACCACGCCTACACGCCAACCCATAAACACACACAGCACACCAATAACAATGGCAACGGAAACTGCCAAATTCAACATAAAGCTATCGATGGATTCATCAACTACTTTATGCTGCTGATAAATGGGTTCTAGCTCCACGCCTAAAGGAATACGGCTTTCTAAACTAGCTAGGTGAGCATCAACCGCCTGCCCAACTTTAACTATATTGGTATCGGCAACGCCTGCAACTGCCAGTGTAAAAGCTGATTTACCATTAAAACGAATAAACTGACTGGGCTTTTCTGTTTCAATGCGCTGCACCTTGGCTACATCTAATAAGCTGATTTGCTCGGTACTACCCGGCAGACCAATACGCAAAGCTTCTAGGCTGCTTAAAGTGTCTAATCCAGGCCGTGTGACTAAACGCACTTGTTGATCGCTAATTCTTACTTGGCCGGCATCTTCCACCGAGTTTTCAGTTTGTAGCGTGTTTAAAACCAGCTCTATGGGCAAACCCAATCGAGTCAGTTTTTCATGCGAAATTTCAAGGTAAATGGTTTCTTTGGGTTCACCTGCGGTGCTTACTTTTGCTACCCCTGGCACAGTTAATAATTCACGGCGCAAAAATCGTGCTAAGTCGCGTATTTCACTATCGCTAAAGCCTTCCGCTGTCACTGCATAAAAAATACCAAACACATCGCCAAAATCATCAACTACTTTTGAAGGGTAAGCCGTTTGCGGTAAGGTGATTTGTGCATCATTCACCTTACGGCGTAGTTCGTCCCAAATTTGTGGAATTTCATGGCTTTTATAACTGGGTTTTATTTCTACGGTAATTTCTGAAAGCCCCGGCATAGAACGGGATTCAATAAAATCTAACTGAGGTAATTGCTGAATAGCAGACTCGATAACTTCAGTCACTTCCTCTTCTACTTCTAAAGCCGTAGCGCCTGGGTAGGCAGTCATAACCACTGCCTGCTTAATAGTAAAAGCTGGGTCTTCTAAACGACCCAAGGTCATCAGCGCCCAAATACCTCCTAATAAACACAATAGAATTAACAGCCAAGTATTCACTGGCCGCTGAATTGAAAGGCGTGCAATATCCATTAAAGCACCTCCTAGAAATGGTTGAAGGGTTTAACCTTCATGCCTTCACGCAAATGTGAACCACCGGAAGTAATCACCTGCTCACCTGCTTTAGCGCCAGATAAGAGTTCAATACGATCGCCATTAACACGGCCTACTTGAGCAGAGCGCTTTTTTACCTGCCCTACTTGCGGATCAAAAATCCATAAATAATAACTGCCATCAGGCGCAGTATTTAAAGCCGACAAAGCCACATCTAACTGATCCGCTGGGTGTAATAAAGAATCGGCGGTGACCACTATTGTCACCGTCATACCCGGTAATAAATTTAATTCTTTAGGGCGTTCAAAACCAAAAGTGACTTGGTAGGTTTGTACTACTGGGTCGGGTTCAGTGGCATATTCACGGTATTCAAGGGGAATAAAAGCATTTTCATTATTAGGCAACAGCAGTTTTGCTTGTATTAAATCGGGGTTACTGACCAAGCGTACTAAATCTTCTGGCACGCTAATGTGCGCTCTTAACTCGGTTACATCTTGCACTCTAACCACAGGCGTACCCGCAGCCAAATTACCATAGCGTTCAGCCAAGCGGCGAGTAATCAACACATCGGAAGGCGCTTCTAAACGGGTATAAGATAAATTGCGCTCGGCTGCTTCAACGGCTATTTGTGCTAAACGTAGCTGGTCTTCAGCTTCATCTACAACAGCCTTAGGTACAGAATTGTTTTTTAATAAAGAATGTTTGCGATCAACATCACGCTGCGCTTGCTTTAACCGTACTTTGGCTTGATCTAAAGCCAGCTTATAATCGTTGGCATCTAGTTCTGCTAGCAGGCTACCCTTAGGTAATAAGCGCCCTTGTTGAATAGGCAGGTTAATTAAGCGACCAGCCACCTGAAAAGATAAATTCACATTACTAACTGCATCGACTCGCCCCACAAACCGACGACTTATAGCAGGTGCGAGTTCACCTAAAGTTTCCACACGCACACTAGAAATAGCCTTGGCGCTACTGCTAGGTTCCCTTGCTTCAATTGCACTGATGCCAAATGCACCCAAAGTAGACATAAATAAGGCTGAAGCGAGTATTTTTTTCATTACAGATTCCCCTTAGCCTTTAACTCTAAAGTTTCGAGTAATTGATTCTTTTTTTGGTGATCAAAAGGAAGCAGACCTAAGATATCCATTAACATTAAACCTTCGCCCGCTGCCCATAAAAGTGCGGCTTCGTCTGCGCTACCTGCCTCATTGCAAATAGTGGTATAGCGTCTTTGCATCTCTGCACTTAAAGGCTGTAATAACTCTAGGTTATGCGCTGCGGCAGCAAGAATGGCCATAGGAATATTATGGTCTAATTCTTCAAGCTCACGGGTAACATGAAAGTGCGACTGCAAGGTAGGGTTAGGTTGACCTTCTAATTTAGTAGAATACTCAGCCACTCTGGGTGTGTAAGTATTCATAAGACGTTCCAACATGCCACTAATTAACGCTTCTTTACTAGGGAAGTTATAAAGCACGCCGCCTTTGGTTAAACCGGCTTCTTTGGCGACTGAATCTAAACTAACTTTTCCAGCACCTTTTTCTACAGCTACCTTTTGAGCGGCATCTAAAATGGCTTCACGCGAATTATTGCTACGTCTAACTTTTTGCATTTTAATAACCCTTTAAAAATACCGATTGGTACAGTAAGGCAGCAGGATATATTTATGCAGCGCATTAAGCAAGACTGGAGAGTCTAAAACAGACCCTAGTAACCCTTGTAGTTTTTACACATTAAACACTGCCACCATGCGCTTTAACTCTTCGGCAAGGTGCGATAACTCAGCACTAGCTACTGAGGTTTGATTCGATGCAGCTGAGTTTTGATCAGCAATCTGTGCTATTTCAATAATATTACGGTTAATTTCTTCAGCCACTAACGATTGCTGTTCGGCAGCACTGGCAATTTGGGTGCTCATGTCTGTAATACTAGTAATAGAGCTGTGGATAGATTCTAATGAATGGCCAGCACTGGCGGCTTTGGTTACCCCTTCATTTGTTCTAAGCTCACCTGCCTGCATGGCTTGCATGGCTTTTTTTGCACCCTGCTGCAATTGCTCGATCATCTGTTGAATTTCTTGGGTTGACTGCTGAGTACGGCAAGCCAAAGTACGCACTTCATCGGCAACCACCGCAAAACCACGCCCCTGTTCGCCAGCACGGGCGGCTTCAATAGCGGCGTTTAAAGCTAGCAGGTTAGTTTGGTCGGCAATGCCGCGAATTACATCCACCACCTGGCCTATAGCGTTACTGTCTTCACCTAGTTTGTGTACTAGTGCAGCCGCAGCTTGTATCTCGCTGGCTAACGTATTAATGGTTTGCACCGTATTAGTAACCACTTCATTACCCTTATTTACTTCTTGCTGGGCGCTATGGGTTGCATTAGAAGTGGCAGCTGCACTTAGTGCTACTTCTTGCACCGTGGCGCTCATCTCATTCATAGCCGTAGCTACCTGCCCTGTTTGTGATCTTTGTTCATTCAGGCCTTGATTGGTTTGCTCGCTGCTTGTGGCTAGCTGTTGGGCTGCGGTGGCCACTTGTTGGGTTGAAAGTATTACCTTGTTAACTAGCTCTCGAAACTATTGTGCCATAGCATTGGCTTGCTGGGCTATAAGGTGGGTTTCATCTTGGGTTGCTAAAACAATGTGGGTAGTCAAATCACCCGTTGCAATTTGTTCAATGCCTGCACGCAACTCAGTAATGGAACGCATAATAGATAGGTAAAAACAAATAAACACATAAACCATTCCTAATAATACGCTTAGCATAATAAAAAGGGTTGTCGTGCGAATAAGTTGATAATCTTTAATTCGCTTTTTAAGTAACTGATTAAGTGTTGGGGCGACAAGATCAAATAACTCAAATACACTGTCTAGCGTAAAACTTGCCTGATTAAAAAAACCTTCCAAACTTACTGTTACTTCATCTTCAATTAACATAAGTTCTAACCTTGCATTATAAGAATCTACAACACCAAACATTTTATCTGCAGGCTGTTTTAAAACACTTATTAAGCTAGGGTTTTGGTCTAATATTGGTTGTAAACTGCGTTCTAATTCTTTTTTGGCCTTAACAATACCTTGTGAACTACCTAGCAACTGTTCCCAGTCATCGGTAGTAAACACGCCTCTAATAATAACGGTTGAACCTAAAGCCCTAGATTGACCTAAATCTTCGGCTAGCTTGGGTAGATGATGAACTAACATATCAACAAGGTAATAGGTGTCCATCTCTGATGCCAAGATAAGGTTTGATGTATTGGCAAGGTGACGAATGTATTCAAGCATAGTCGTTACAAGTGCTGTATGGTGCTTAAAGCTTTGCACCTGTGTATACATAATTAGCTCTTGTTTCAAGGTTGCCCAATCGCTCTGTAAACTAGCTAATAAATCTTTTGTATTAAGCTGTTCTCCAAAGCGAATATCAAGCTGCTGTAATTTAACCAGCTCTTGATCAATAAAAGTTTGTTGCTGCATTAGCTTAGCACGCAATTCAACCTTGCCACCAAGCACAGCAGCAGCCAAATACCTATGTTCTTGTAGGGGTCTAATGATATTACGTAGTTGAACTAGGTATTCAATGCCCGGCTGTTGCTGTTCCATAAAAACAATGCGCTGGTTAACCTCTTGAATAAGCAGGTAACCCAAAAGCAATAGAGGTGTAAGAAATAAGGTTCCTATAAGTAAAAACTTATGGGGGTAACGCAAACGATTTAATAAAAAAACACCCAGTGAAAACATTGCTTTCATAACAGTTCCTATTCTTTCTAGTATTCATTAACTAGTAGAAGCTTCTACCGACTAATTTTATTTGCTATTTTTTGTAACTTTATTTGTAACAGTTTACCAAACAAAAGGTTAGAATTATTCTTTTTATTGCGCTCTTCTTGAGTTAAGTCAGGTAAAATCACCACACCAACCTCTCTAGTTTGTAACTAAGACTAAATTAACTAGCCCTAATAAGATAAGTTTGTCATTATTCGTATAAAAATATTACTAGCCCAACACCCCATAAATTTATGCAAAATAATTTACTCAAAAGGATTTAGCAGATGTTCACTTCTTTACGTTCCAGACTGCTGGCCATCGTGCTATTAATCAATGCTATTGCTGTCATTAGCTATACCACCTACACCTATCAGGCTAGGAAAACTGACTTATACCAGCAAATTGATGCCCAGTTAACGTTAGCGGCACAAACAGCAGCCCACCTTATTAGCCAATCCGTTTATGATGACGTTGCTAATAACACCTTTACTCAAGCGCAATCAGATGCCATTCAACGCCAAGTGTATGAGTTTATATCTGAAACAAGCATTGAGTATATTTATACTTTAGTGCTTAAAGACAAGGGTATCTTTTTTGTAATGGATACACCCGATGAAGATGAATATACCCAAAACAACCTACCAGAACTCTTACCTGATTATGAAGAACCCAGCCAAGGGTTAATTACTGCCTTTGAATCACAAAGGGTTGTTTTTGATGAATATTCTGATGAGTGGGGTAATTTTCGTTCCGTTTTCATTCCCTACACCACAGCCACTGGCCAACGTTTTATTGCTGCCGCCGACATCACTATTAGCCACATTAATTCCGCCCTAATTCAAACCTTAATTATCTCTTCTACACTTGGCCTAGTGCTATTTATATTGGGTTCATTAATCACTTACTTGCTAGTAAATAAAGTAATGAAGCCCATCGCTAAAGCCCAAACCACCCTGCGCGAAATTGCTTCTAGCCGCAACCTTTCCTTACGGGCAAAAAGCGGTAAAGATGAAATTGGTTTGCTATTAAATGACTTTAATCAGCTAATGAATGAACTGCAAGATGCCATTAAAACCACCAGTGAAAATGCCCGTGAAACAGCCGCTATTTCAGACCAATTACAAAGCAGCAGCCGTGAAATGCAACTTAGGGCAGTGGGCATTAGTGAAGCGGTAGACCAAGTTCGCCAACAAGCAGAAATTACCGATGAATTAATTCATGAATCGGACCAGCAATTAGATTCAGCCATGCACACAGTTGCCGATTCTGCAGACCGCTTAAATGTGGGGCAAGATGCCATGTCTAAAACCACCCAAACCATTGCTCTCATCACCCAAGAACAAGCACGCCTTTCTGAAGACCTAACCCAGCTTTCCAAAGAAGCAGAAAATGTTAAGGGTGTTTTAGCCGTTATTAGTGGCATTGCCGACCAAACCAACCTTCTGGCACTGAATGCGGCCATAGAAGCTGCCCGTGCTGGTGAACAGGGGCGTGGTTTTGCAGTGGTTGCTGATGAAGTGCGCCAACTAGCCAACCGCACCCAAGACAGCTTGAATCAAACCAGCACAATCATTACCAGCATTGTTAGCGCCATAAGCAAAACTGCAGAACAAATGCAGCAAAGTTCTGGGCAGTTTACCCACTTGTTAGATTCTTCCAACGAAGCAATGCACCTTGTAATCACCAGTACAGAAAGTATGGACGTTACACAAACCAAGATGCGCCAAACAGTGCAGCAGCTTAAAGCTGTTTTAGAGCGCAACCAAGAAGTGGTGCATCAAATGGAGCAGGTAGAAAACCAAACCCAAGACAATGCACTTAGTACAGAACAAATTTTAGAAGCAGCCGAACGCTTACAAAATTCAGCTGGGCAGTTAACGGGGCAGCTGGCCAAGTTCAGCGCCTGAATTTACAAACAAGCTAACGCTTGGGGGTACTTTGTTGGTACTAAACATTAAACACCGCAACCATACGCTTTAGATCATTAGATAAACGTGACAGCTCAGCACTGGAAGTGGCCGTTTGATTGGATGCAGCAGAGTTTATATCGGCAATATCAGCGATTTCAATAATATTGCGGTTAATCTCTTCTGCAACTGCCGATTGCTGTTCGGCAGCACTGGCAATTTGTGCGCTCATATCAGTAATCGTAGTGACAGAGCTATGAATAGATTCTAATGACTGGCCTGCGCTCACTGCTTTAGTTACCCCTTCATTTGTTCTACTTTCACTGGTTTGCATTGCCTGCATCGCTTTTTGTGCGCCCGCTTGTAACTGCTCAATCATTTGTTGAATTTCTTGGGTTGACTGCTGGGTACGGCTAGCCAAAGTACGCACTTCATCGGCAACCACCGCAAAACCACGCCCCTGTTCACCAGCACGGGCAGCTTCTATGGCCGCATTCAGCGCCAGAAGATTAGTTTGGTCGGCAATGCCGCGAATCACATCCACCACCTTACCTATGGCATTACTGTCTTCACCTAACTTATGCACCAGCGCAGCAGCAGCTTGTATTTCGCTGGCTAAAGCATTAATGGTTTGCACCGTATTAGTAACCACTTCATTACCAGTGTTGACTTCTTGTTGGGCACTGTGCGTTGCCACTAAAGTAGACGCAGCACTTAGTGCCACTTCTTGCACTGTGGCGCTCATCTCATTCATCGCTGTGGCAACCTGATCGGTTTGTAGCTTTTGCTCATTCAGTCCTTGATTGGTTTTTTCACTCGTTTCAGCTAACTGGTCTGCGGCGGCTGCAACGAGTTGCGTTGAATCAATAACTTTATTAACCAACTCACGGAACTGCTGCGCCATAGCATTGGCTTGTATGGCGATTAGGTGGGTTTCATCTCGGGTTGCAAGTTTAATGTGAGTGGTTAAATCGCCCGCAGCAATTTTTTCTATGCCTGCACGCAATTCAATAATGGCATTGATAACTGATAAATAAAACGCAATAAATATATAAACAATGGTAACTAACACCAGCAACATAACACCAAGGGTGGTGGTACGAATTAGCTTATAATCAGCAATACGTTTAGTTAACAAACCATCAAGGGAAGGAGTTACAAGATCAAACAAGCTAAATATACTATCAATGGTTTGAGTTGCCTGATTAAAAAACTGATCTAAATTAGCCGTTACTTCATCCTTTTCCAGCATTTTCTTTAAACTAGTGCTGTAGGTGTTGGTTGCAAGAAATACCTTGTCTGCCGGTTGTTGCAAGCGACTGGTTAAGCTTGGGTTCTCATGCAATACGGCTTGTATGCCACGTAATAGATTTTTTTCTGCTTCAGCAATGCGCTGTGAAGCTCCTAGGAGTTGTTGCCAGTTTTCTGAAGTAAACTTACCTTCAACAATAATGGCAGAACCTAGCGCACGCGATTGGCCGGTATCTTCTGCAAGTTTAGGTAAATGGTTCACTAGCGTATCAACTAGGTAATAGGTGTCCATTTTAGATGCCAAAATAAGATTGGAAGTATTGGCAAGGTGGTGAATAAACTCCAGCATATTAGTAATCAGCACGGTATGGCGTTGAAAACTTTGTGCTTGGCTAAGGCTGTTAAATCCTTGCTTTATCGCCAACCAATCATGCTCTAAGCTAGCAAAACGACTTCCTGTTTCAAGGCGTAAGCTATAACGTTGGTCTAGCTGCTGTAATTTAACCAAGGCTTGGTCAATATTAGCGGCTTGTTTAGTCAACTCGTCACGCAAGCGATTATCACCGCCCAGTATTGCTGCCGACATGCCGCGATGTTGTTGCATGGGTTGAATGATTTCACGCAGCTGAGCTATGTATTCAATGCCTGGGCGCTCTTGCTCCATAAAGTTAATGCGCTCGTTTACTTCCTGAATAAGCAGATAACCCAACAGCAAGAGCGGCACAAGAAACAAGGTGCCAATCAATAAAAACTTATGTGGATAGCGCAAACGGTTTAATAGTGCAACGCCTGGCGCAAATATAACCTTCATAACAACTCCTATTCAATCAGCTATTCAATGAATTACCTTTCTGCTGCCTAGTATAAACGGCCTGCCAAGTAAAATATTGAACTTTTTGATTGATTGCTTATTAATTAAGCAAAGTGGAGTTAGTGCTAAAACACTTAAAGAAATTTGCCTTTAAAACCCCACCTTAATAGCCTATAAAGGCAAATCTTCTGCTGTATTAAACCATGCCAATTTGTCATGCAGGCCAACTACTTCGCCGACAATAATAATCGCCGGTGCGGGTAATTGTGCAATCGCTTGTTTAGCGACTATG
>JAAYGA010000155.1 GCA_012727935.1 Pseudomonadaceae bacterium
ATTGGCTGACGTTGCCCCTTCTGTTGTGTATCGGGCCCGCGCCCGCCCCTGCGATTCTTAAGTGCCACAGGTATTATTAATGTCTAATGACGTGACTTTACCAGCTTTTAGTGAGCTGGGTCTTCCTGATTTTCTTCTTTCTGCAGTTGAATATCCTACTCCTTCACCTATCCAAGTACAGACTATACCTCTGTTGTTGGAAGGCCATGACTTATTAGGTCAAGCGCAAACAGGTACCGGTAAAACCGCTGCTTTTGCACTGCCTTTATTAGCCCGTTTAGATTTAAACGCTAAATTACCACAGGTTTTAGTGTTAGCACCTACTCGCGAATTAGCCATGCAGGTGGCTGAGTCGGTTGAAAAATATGGCGCTAATATGAAAGGCGTTAAAGTAGCTAACCTTTATGGCGGTGCTGAATACCGCGACCAAATTCGTGCGCTACGTTCAGGTGCTCAGGTTGTTGTAGGTACACCTGGCCGCGTTATGGACCACATGCGCCGTGGTAGTTTAGATATTTCTACCCTGCAAACCTTAGTGTTAGATGAAGCCGACGAAATGTTACGCATGGGCTTTATTGATGACGTTGAATGGATTCTGGAACAAACCCCAGCCCAGCGCCAAGTGGTATTATTTTCTGCCACCATGCCTGATGTAATTCGTCGCATTGCTCAGCGTCACTTAAAAGATCCTAAAGAAATACGCATTGCTGCTAAAGCACGCACTGCAGACACAGTAAGCCAGCGTGTTTGGATGGTTGCTGGCCTGCCTAAGCCTGAAGCTTTGGTTCGTATTTTAGAAGCTGAAAAAACAGACGGCGTAATTGTGTTTACTCGCACTAAAGCCACCAGTGCTGATTTAGCCGATTTCCTAAATGGCCGTGGCCTACGTGCTTGTGCATTGCACGGCGACATGGCGCAGAACCAGCGTGAACAGGCGGTTGACCGCTTGAAGAAAGGTGGCCTAGATATTCTAGTTGCAACCGACGTTGCTGCCCGTGGTTTAGACGTAGAGCGCATTAGCCACGTTATTAACTTTGATCCGCCACATGACAGCGAATCTTACGTTCACCGTATTGGTCGTACTGGCCGTGCGGGTCGTAGTGGTCAGGCTATTTTGTTTGTTGGTCACCGCGAAAAGCGTTTGTTATTCAACCTAGAGCGCAGCACTGGCCAGCGTATTGAGCCAATGGAATTGCCTAAGGCTGAAGTAATTAATGCTAAGCGTAGCGAAAAATTCAAAGAGCAGGTTATTCACTCTTTGCAAGCGCGTGATATTGAGCTTTACGAAAAATTGCTACAAGAAGTGCAAGCTGAAACTGAAGCTGAACCATTACGCATTGCCGCCGCCTTGGCAAAAATGTTCCAAGGCAGCACGTCTTTGTGGGTTGAAGATGTGAAAATTCGCGCAACTCGTGAAGGTGGTCGTGGTGAACGTTCAGATTTCGGTAGTGATCGTCCTCGCCGTGAAGGTGTTCGCGAGGGTGGCCGTGGTGGCGAGCGCAGTGGTGA
This sequence comes from Pseudomonadaceae bacterium, assembly GCA_012727935.1. Classification (GTDB taxonomy): domain Bacteria; phylum Pseudomonadota; class Gammaproteobacteria; order Pseudomonadales; family Halomonadaceae; genus Marinospirillum. Next base: position 1,510 of record JAAYGA010000155.1, read on the forward strand.
AGGCCGTGGTCGTTCACGTGAGCTTGAAGCGGGCATGAAACGTTACCGTATGCCAATTGGCCGCACTCACGGTGTTAAGCCTGCTAACATTGTTGGCGCTATTGCCAACGAAGCGAACATTTCTAGCCGCAATATCGGTCGCATTGATATTCAGCAAGATTTCAGTACCGTTGACCTGCCTGAAACTATGACTAAAGCTGTGTTCCAAGCGTTAGCAAGGGTGCGTGTTTGTGGCGTGCCTATGAACCTAACTAGCAGTAATGCAGCTTCAAGTAGCGGTCCAAGCAGTAAAGATGATTCGGGCAGCCGTCCTTTGCGTCGTCGCGCTCCAGCATCTGCTTAATTACTAGCCTTTAATTAGGCTACAAAAAAACCGCTAAGGTAGTAATGCATTAGCGGTTTTTTATTACTTTTTTTATGAATTTAGATTTTAATGATTGTTGAATCTAAATATTCAATCTAAATATTAACACCGTGCTGGCTGGCTAATGCTGCTAAACCGCCACTAAAGCCTTGGCCGACTGCTTTAAATTTCCACTCTTCGCCATGACGATAAAGCTCACCAAAAATCATTGCTGTTTCAGTTGAAGCATCTTCAGATAAGTCGAAACGCGCAATTTCAATGTTGTTATCGTGGTTTACAACACGCATAAATGCATTAGTAACCTGACCAAAGTTTTGCTTGCGCTGTTCTGCTTCGTGAATAGTAACCGCAACAACTAATTTTTTTACATCGGTAGGCACTTTAGAGAAATGAATTTTTACTTGTTCATCATCGCCTTCACCTTCGCCCGTTGTGTTGTCGCCTAGGTGTTCGATGCTGCCGCAAGGGCTAATTTTGTTGTTGAAAAAGATAAAGTGGGCATCAGATATAACCTTGCCTGCTTCGTTAAGCATAAAAACGGAAGCATCTAAGTCAAATGCTGAACCGTCAGTTGCGCGCGCATCCCAGCCAAGGCCAGTCATACCTACGCTCATTGTGGGGGCTTCTTTTGAAAGAGAAACGTTGCCGCCTTTAGATAGAGAAACTGCCATCGTTAATATCCTCTTAACACTGTGTAGTTGATTTGAACTGCTTTCTTAGTGGCTAATTAACCGTGCAAGCAACATCTAACAAACACTAAGTTACAATCATGATTGGTTAATTTCAAGCAATTTTATAAGCCTCTTGCACAGGCCACCGCAGAAGCCCAAGCCCATTGGAAATTATAGCCGCCTAACTGCCCAGTTACATCTAAGACTTCCCCTATAAAGCGCAGTTGTTCTAAACCATTTACGGCAAAATTTTGTGAAGATATTTGCTGGGTGTTAATGCCGCCTAGCGTAACTTCGGCAGTGCGATAACCTTCGGTGCCTGCGGGTTTGAATACCCAGTTTTCTAGCGCATTAGCTAAAGTTTCTAGTTGGTTATTGCTGGCATCAGCATTGCGTTCTGGCAGCTTTATACCTTGTATTGCAAGTAAATTAATTAATGCTGTGGCTAGGCGTTTGGGTAGTTGTTCGCCAAGCCAGCTGCTGAAATGGGCGCGAGGCTGGTGTTGGCGCAGTGCTTGTAATGTTGCTAATAGTTGGTAGTCCGGCAGCCAATTAATGCTTAGGCTGTCGCCTGCTTTCCAGTAGCTAGAAATTTGTAACAGGGCAGGGCCAGACAAGCCACGGTGGGTAATTAGCAGAGGTTCGGTAAAAGTTTGCCTGTTACAACTAACGCTTATTTTGCAACTTAAACCAGAAAGGGGTGCTAGGTGAGTTTTGAGTTCTGGGTGCAAAGTAAAAGGCACAAGTCCTGCACTAGTGGGTAAAACATCTAAGCCAAATTGGCGAGCTAGATCATAGCCCCAGCCGGTTGCGCCTAAGGTAGGAATAGACAAGCCACCTGTGGCAACCACTAGCGCACCGGCATCTATCTTGCCAAGGCTGGTGGTAAGTTGCACGCTGTCTGCGGTGGTAGTTACGCTATTAATGCTGGTTTTCATACGTAAATCTACGCCTGCCCAATCTGCTTCGGTTAACAGCAGTTGCTGAATGTCTTTGCTGCTATTGGCACAAAAAAGTTGCCCAAGGCCTTTTTCAACGTAATCTATGCTGTGGCGTTCAACCAGTTCTAAAAAATCTTGTGGTGTGTAGCGTTTTAGGGCTGAAATACAAAAGTAGGGGTTAGCAGAAATAAAATGGGCAGGTGTGGTGTTTAAGTTGGTGAAGTTACAGCGTCCACCACCCGACATCAGCACTTTTTTGGCAGGCTTGTCGCTGTGGTCTAAAAGCAACACACGGCGGCCTTGGTAACCTGCTGTGGCAGCACACATTAAACCCGCAGCACCGGCACCAATAATGACCAGATCGGCTGTTTTATTCATGGCTATCTCGTTTGGCTAGAAGTTGAGTTGAATTGGTTGAACGGAAGGGTAGTAACGCAAAAACCCACCTTTCGGTGGGTTTTTTAGCATCTATTACAACCTAGGGTTGATTAGATAGCTTCAATTTTCGCAGCTTGCTTGCCTTTAGGGCCAGTAGTCACTTCGAAAGATACTTTCTGATTTTCTTGCAGGGATTTGAAGCCTGAAGATTGGATTTCAGAGAAGTGTGCAAAAAGATCGTCGCCGCCATCGTCTGGAGTGATGAAGCCGAAACCTTTAGTGTCGTTGAACCATTTAACGGTACCAGTTGCCATATCAAAAATTCCTATATTTCTGTTTAGTATTTTTGGGTCAAGCTATCGATAAATCGCCTAGTAATTGACCCGATGTTGCGGGAATCAAGATAGTACGAATGACGAACTTATGTTACCGATATTTCGATTACAACTGCGTTACGACACTTCTTTTTGCTACCTTGCTGCCTACGATGGATAGACTGCGTTAAAATAAGCATTACGTCAAGTGCTTTTAGGTTAATCGCCACTTTGTTGTGATTAACTGTTCACTTATTAAGCGTTTTGGTCTAAATCACGGTCTGAAAAGCCAATAAGGTAAAGAATAGCGTCTAAGCCTAGGGTAGAAAGTGCATGGCTAGCATTTTCTCTAACCACAGGTTTAGCACGAAAGGCAATGCCCAAACCGGCCAAGCCCAACATGGGTAGGTCGTTGGCACCATCACCCACGGCTATGGCTTGTTCTAGGTTAATGCCTTCTTTCTTTGCAATTTCTTGCAGCAATTGGGCTTTGCGCTCACCGTCAACCACCTGCCCTACTACGCGGCCAGTAACTTTACCGTCTTCAATTTCAAGCTGGTTGGCATGAATTTCGTCGATACCCAGCTTTTGTTGTAAATATTCACCAAAGTAGGTGAAGCCACCTGAAAGAATGGCGGTTCGGTAACCAAGGCGTTTTAGGGTGGAAATTAGCTTTTCTGCACCTTCAGTAATGGGTAGGCGTTCGGCAATTTTTTCAAGCACTGCAGCGTCAAGGCCCTTAAGTAGGGCTACACGGGCGCGGAAGCTTTCACTGAAATCAAGCTCACCACACATGGCGCGTTCAGTAATGGCGGCAACTTCTTCACCCACACCCGCCTCTTTGGCAAGCTCGTCAATAACTTCGGCTTCTATTAGGGTGGAATCCATATCAAACACCACTAAGCGGCGATTACGGCGATAAATATTGTCTTCTTGTACGGCAATATCAACGCCTAGTTCACCGGCTAGGGCTAAGAAATGGCGGCGCAGTTCAGCTGTGTTTAGGGCATCGCCTCGCACTGAAAATTCAACGCAAGCACGGCCTTGTTTGTTAATGTGCGACATGCTGACTCGACCAGAAAGGCGGTGAATGCGGTCGATATTTAGGCCATTGTCTGCCACGGTGCGTGTAACACGGGCAATTTGTTCAGCGGTAATGCGGCGGCCTAGCAAGGTAACTATGTAGCGGCTTTTACCTTGTCCGCTAACCCACTGTTCATAGCTTTCTTCGGCTATGGGGGTGAAGCGAATTTGCATTCCCCATTCGTGTGCTTTGAACAGCAGTTCTTGTAACACCGGAGAGTTTTGCGCTTTGGGTGGCAGGTGGGCTAATAGCCCAAGTGCAAGGGTGTCGTGAATAACGGCCTGACCTATATCAAGAATATCCACTTCATAGCTAGCCAGTATTTCACTGATAGCAGAGGTGATACCTGGGCGGTCATGGCCGGAAAGGTTAATTAAAACAATGCTAGGATCCTGAGTTGTCATTTAAGGCCTGTAAAATAAATCTTAAATTGCTAAGTTAAGCTGTTAAGGCTGGCTGTGCTTAGCAGGAAAGAAACGGTGGGGTTAGTTGCTTGGTGTAATTATAGCCTTCCTTCACCTTGGCTTGCACCTTTCCTAAGCACCCTTATAAAAGCTTCTACTGAGTGAAAGCTGTAGTTGCTTGCAGCCGTGTTTATAGGAGTTATGTTAATATCTTTAGCTATTCATCATTGACTAGGACGTAAAGCCGTATGACTGATATAACGATTAATGTAACCAGTAATCTAGCCATTAATAATGGCGAAAAAAAGCCATCTAATTTAATTTGGATTGATTTAGAAATGACGGGGTTAGACCCAAATAAAGAACGCATTATTGAAATAGCAACCATAGTGACCGACTGTGATTTAAATGTGATAGAAGAAGGGCCGGTGTTGGCTATTAATCAGCCCACCACTTTGTTGGATGGTATGGACGAGTGGTGTACTCGTACTCACGGCGAATCAGGATTAACCCAGCGTGTAAAAGACAGCAAAGTAAGCATTGCTGAAGCCGAAGCGGCAACCCTAGCTTTCTTGCGCCGCCATATTGCCGAAGGTGCAAGCCCTATGTGTGGCAACAGTGTTCACCAAGACCGACGTTTTATGGTGAATGAAATGCCAGAACTAGAAGCCTTTTTCCATTACCGCAATATTGATGTTTCTACGCTTAAAGAATTAGCTGTGCGCTGGCACCCTGAGTTACCTAAAAAATTTAAAAAAGCGGGTACTCATTTGGCGTTAGACGATATTCGTGAATCCATTGCTGAGTTACGTTTTTACCGTGAAGAGTTTATTCGTTTGCCTGAAACTGCTTCAACAAAAAGCAGCAGCCTATGAGTAGCCGCAAGCTAACCCGCCAGCAGCAATGGCGCATTGATAAAGTGCAAGATGAACGCAATGCTCGTGCTTTGCGTAAAGATGAACGCTTAGACGCTAGCCAGCCAGAAGGTTTAGCTAATGAGCCCCAGCAAGGTTTAGTAACCGCACATTTTGGGCGGCAGGTTGAAATTGAGGCGGTGGGTGGTGTTTTGCAAGGCCAGCGGCAGCGTTGCCATGTACGCGCCAATGTTGAGAATTTGGTAACCGGTGACTATGTTAGCTGGCGACCGAACCAAAACCCTGCAGAAGAAGGGGTGGTTGAATCGCGCCAAGACCGTCGCAGCCTGTTAGCACGGCCTGATATGCGTGGTGTAATGAAGCCTATTGCTGCCAACGTTGACCAGCTGCTGTTGGTGATAGCGCCTGAACCTGAACCCCATGCCAATTTAATTGACCGCTACCTAGTGGCAGCAGAACACACGGGTATAGAACCTGTGCTGGTTATTAACAAATGGGATTTAATGGAACAGGGTGTTTTAACTGCCGAGCAGGAAGCGTTAATTCAAGGTTTGTTAGCAACTTACAGGCAGTTGGGTTATCGGGTGTTAATTAGTTCTGCCTACCAAGAAAAAGATTTACAAGAATTACAGCAGCAGTTAAAAGACCGAATTAGTGTGTTTGTGGGGCAGTCGGGGGTGGGTAAGTCTTCGCTAATTAATTACCTGTTGCCCGGTGTTGATTTGCGGGTGGGCAGTCTTTCTGAAGACACGCGTAAAGGGCGACACACGACTACCACGGCAAGGTTATTTCACTTTCCTTTGGGTGGGCAGTTAATTGATTCCCCCGGGATTCGTGAGTTTTCTTTGGGTTATTTACAGCCTGAACAAATTGCCCAAGGTTTTCCAGAGTTCCGACCCTTCTTAGGCTTGTGCCGCTTTCGCGATTGTAAACACCAGCAAGACCCAAGCTGTGCATTAAAAGAGGCCGTTGCCGAGGGTAAAATAGCTGAAACACGCTTTGCTAGTTATCACCATATAGTGCATAGCTTAATCGATTAATTTACGCATCTCTTCATGCAGCCTAGCATCGAGCAACAGCGGTGCTTGGGCTAGCCAGCGGTTGCTAGTCATTAATTCTTTTAACAAGGTTGCTGATAAAAGTGGGCCTCGCCAAGCTGCACCTTTACCGCTTTGTTTTTCGTTGGTGGTAATGGAAAAGTTGGTTAGGTAATCTTCCCAAAAACTAGGAATAAAGCGCCGCACGGGGCGTTGGCTATAAAGCGATAGGCGCTCGGCAATAACTAAACCTTGGTGATCTAAGTCACCAAAGTGAACATGGGGAACGAACTGGGGCAAAAAGCGCAAAAACTCACCTGCTAATTCTAGGTTTTCAGGGGCAACCCAAATGGCTAGTAGGTTTTCTGGTAGGTCTATGTCTAAAAACACGCCTCGGTCTTCAATGCTCATTACTAGGTAAGGCAGTTCGCCTTCCAGTTCTTTAACTTGCCGAAAATCCCGTTCAGGTAAAACGGCTTCACTGAGTTGCCGCCATATTTTTTTTAGTTCAATGGCTGAGCCGTGCTTACGTGCAAGCTTTAAATTCATATTGCCACGCAGGTGTAAGCAGCGGTCTTCACTAAGTTCTATGGGGGGTAATTCATAAAGTAGGTGTTCAGGTAGTTCGGTGTTGCGCTTGCCCAATAATGCTAATTGTAAGCTGCTTTTATTTAGCACTCTTGGTAGGTCGGCGCGTAGTTGGTCTTTTAAATAGTGCCAACGTTGTTCAAACACTTCTGTAATTAGCGGACGTTCGCCTTCTAATATAGCTATCCAATCTCGCCATTCAGGCAGGCGTAAATCAAGCAGCCCCGTTAGGCTAACCCGCCCACGTTGGCTAAGCATAAAGCCGTTTTCAGCTTCTTCTGGCAAGAGCCAATTACTTGAAACGAGTTCGTCGACCAAGGGCGCGTTAGCAGGCTTACGTTCTATTCGTTCATATTTATAAAGTGTTAGTGCGGCTTCGCGTATGGCTAACGATTGCCAGTTGATCTGAGCATCTAACATGGAGCTTCCTTTTTACCCTCGCCCACGGGTCCGGTTTTTGTTAGGGCCGGCATGGCGGGTTATGTATTCAATAATGAGTCCGGCAATGTCTTTGCCTGTGGCAGCTTCTATGCCTTCTAAACCGGGTGAGGAGTTAACTTCCATCACCACTGGGCCGTTGTTAGATCGTAACAGATCAACCCCGCAAACGTTAAGCCCCATAGCTTTGGCTGCGCGGGTTGCTGTGGCGCGTTCTTGAGGGGTTATTTTTATTAGTTCAGCACTGCCGCCCCTGTGCAGATTGGAACGAAATTCGCCGGGTTCTGCTTGGCGTTTCATGGCGGCCACAATTTTATCGCCAATAACAAAGCAGCGAATGTCGGCACCACCGGCTTCTTGAATGTATTGCTGTACCATTATGTTGGCTTTTAAACCCATAAAGGCTTGAATAACACTTTCAGCTGCTTTTTCAGTTTCAGCCAAAACTACGCCTATACCTTGGGTGCCTTCTAGTAATTTAATCACTAGTGGCGCACCGCCCACCATACGAATTAAGTCGGGAATATCGTCGGGTGAATGGGCAAAGCCAGTAATGGGCAGCCCTATGCCTTTGCGTGATAACAGCTGTAAAGAACGCAGTTTGTCGCGTGAACGGGTAATGGCGACTGATTCATTTAGGGTGTAAACACCCATCATTTCAAATTGGCGCAGTACTGCTGTGCCGTAAAAGGTTACAGATGCACCAATGCGTGGAATAACTGCATCAAACTCTTCTAGCTCTTCGCCCCGATAATGGATAGAAGGTTTACTGGTGGTGACATTCATATAGCAACGCAAGGTATCAACAATTCTGACTGTATGGCCTTGTTGTTCTGCAGCTGCAACGAGGCGGCGAGTCGAGTAAAGGTTAGCGTTACGAGACAAAATAGCTAGGTGCATTTATTTTCCAAAGAAACAAAGGGGGAGAGTGAGCCTTGTAGATAAGTTTTGCCTGGCGCAACTAAAAAATGTTGGTTCATGGCGGTGCGTCCTAGCAACATAGGGTATTGCATTTTTGAGCGATCAGCCAGCGTCAGCTCTATCTTCTGCTTGGTTTTACCTAGCAAAATTTCTGCTTCTATTACATAGCGCCAGTGGGCTTGGCCGTTGGAGCTGCGAACTTGGCGATGATCATACACCGGAAATTCACAGTGTACACTGCTGGTTTTGCCCTTGGCTTCGGTTAAAGTGGTGAAACTTACCCACTCTTGATCATTTTTTTCAATGACTTGCAGGTGAGTAGCATGAAGTGACGAGGTTTTAGCGCCAGTATCAATTTTAGCCCTTAGGGTAATGCCTAGTTGGGGGAAAAAAATGACTTCTCGGCTGCCAATAAGTGTTTTGTTTTTAGTGTTGATCATTATTTAATCAGTTGCCTGTGAGCTAGAGCCTATCAGCAACTAGCCAGTTTGTACTAAAGTTATCCACATGCCTGTCCACCTAGGTTGTGAGTAAAGTTGCGCTTCATCATAAATGCTTTTATGGAATTGGGAAGTAAATTAAGCGCGTGGAATAGCGCCCTGCTGGTTTTAGGCGAATTAACCTAACTGCTGGCAGTGCTGAATTATCAATAGTAAAAGAGTGGGAATTGGCTGTGAATTGAATGGCTGTGGCTGGGGTGGCTAGGGTGTGGCTGTGGTATTTATGGCAACTAAAAGCTTGGTGAACATGGCCAAAAACTACTAACTTAGCGTGGTTTTTATCTTCTAATAATGACCAAAATTCAGCCGCGTTTTCCAGTGCTAGTGCATCTTTCCAATGGCTGTTAACTGCAATGGGTGGGTGGTGTAGGGCAATAAGTAGTGGCTTAGGGTTGCTTAAAGCAAGTTTAAGTTTTTCTAGCTGCGCTTTAGCTAACCGGCCTTGTGTTGCCTTAGGCAGGTGGCTGTTAAGCCCTAATAGTTGCCAATGTTCAGTTAGCTGATAAAAATCTGTGGGTCTTAGGCCAGCCATTAGCTTAGGTTGGTCGTGATTACCAGGCAGCCATTGCCAAGCTAAACCACTCTTTTCTAATTGTTGGTAAAGCCATTGGTAGGTGGCTAGTTGTTCATCTTCGGCTAGGTCGCCGGTTAGGAGTAATAAGTCTGGATTAAGGCGTTTTGCAATTGCTAGCCCAGCTAAAAAGCGTGTTGCGGTGTTTTCGCCCCGATAGTTAGTTTCAGGGTTGGCTAATAGGTGTAAATCGGTTAGTTGGACTAGGCGAAAAGTGTGATAAGTCATTAGAATTACCCCTAGTTAGGGTTGTTGGTTATTAAGTAGGTTTGGTTTATTAAGCAGGTTTGGTTTATTAAATAGGCGCGTTAGTTTCTTTATTAATTAGAGGTTCAGCATGAAAGGACGAAATATGTCGCGTTGGCGTGACCCAGCCACCGACCCACGGGCAGAAGAAAAAACGAACCTAATTACTCCAGAAGGTTTCGCACGTTTACAGTCAACGCGTGATTTTTTGTGGCAAGTTCGTCACCCTGAATTAGCAATAAAAGTGCGCGAAGCTGCGGCGCAAGGCGATAGATCAGAAAATGCAGATTATACCTACAATAAGCGTGAGCTAAACCGAACCTTGTCTAGAATTCGGTTTTTAGATCAGCGTTTAGATGTTTTAAAGGCGGTTGATCGTAAGCCAGCTGATAGAACACGGGTTTTTTTTGGTGCTTGGGTAACGCTTGAAGATGAAACAGGTGAAGAGGAAACCTTTCGCCTTGTAGGGCCTGATGAATCGGATGCTTCTTTACAATTAATTAGCATTGATGCACCTAGGGCTAGGTTGCTATTAGGTAAAAACTTAGACGATGAAGTTAACCTTCCTACACCTGAAGGGTTTAAGCCATTTATTATTACCACCATAACCTACTAATATAATTGGCTAATTTTGAAGTTAGTAAGCGGCAAACTGATTGCTGCTTAGCTATTGTTTTGTAGGCTTAAACTGTAAATAAAGTTGGCTGCAAGTAGGTTTAGATTGCCTACCTGCTTATTAAGCTTATTGGATTGATCGGTTGCGGCCTGACCTGCTTGAACCGATTGTTTGGCGAGCTCTGAAAGCTCAATTACTTGGCGGCTGGTTTGTTCACTAAGCACCGATTGGTTGTTAGTCATGCCTGCAACTTCTTTGGCTAGCAGGTTAATTTCTGCTACGGCTAATAAAATCTCTTCAAGTGAAGTACGCATGGTTTCTGCTAGGGCAACGGTTTGTTGTGAAGCAATAACGCCCTTATCAATGGCTGTAACTGAAGCTTGGGTGTTTTCTCTTAATTGCTCAATAATGCTGCGTACTTCTAGGGTTGAATCGTGGGTGCGTTGGGCTAGGTTACGCACTTCATCGGCCACGACTGCAAACCCACGGCCTGCTTCACCGGCGCGCGCTGCTTCTATGGCCGCATTAAGGGCTAAAAGGTTGGTTTGTTCAGCCACGCTGGTAATGACATCAATCACTGTACCAATTTGTTCACTGCTGGCTGCTAGGCTGGCAACTTGTTGTTTAGCGGCTTCTAATTCCGATGATTGGTGAGCTAGGGCTTGGCTAACCTGTGCAATTTTTTGCTGCCCTGTTTTTGTAGCAATTTGAGAAAGGTTTGCTGCAACGGCTGTGCGCTGGGTGCTGCTCATAACCTGTTCTAAACTGTGTAGTTGGGTTTGCATGGCCTGTTGAATTTCAGTTACACGGCTGCCCTGACGTTCAATAAAATCAAAGGCTTGTAATAGGTATTCATCTGAACGGGATTTGCTGCGTTGCAAATAGCCACTGTTGTTGTGCAAACGCGCCACCACAGCACGAAGCTCTGAACTGCGAGTGCATAAAGCAAAGGCGAGGTTGCCTAACTCATCTTGGCGGCCTGTGTAGATGTAAGTCATTATTCGGTTGCAAATAATGGTGCAGGCCGTTGTTTCAAGTTGTTTTAAGCTAGTAAGCTGCAATCTTGTAAAAATGGCAGTTATAGCACTGGTTGCTAAAGGTGCTAAAGCAATTAACCAATTAAGACCTGCTAGTAATAAAATAAGGCTGGCTAGGCTGGCAGGTATAAGGCAAGTAAGCATAAGCTTAGTGGTTAACGAAGGTTTGGGGTTTCGCAAAAAACTGGGCAGATTGCCTTTTAACCAAGGGGCATAAACCTTGTTGGCTCTTGTTATTGCAGCTCTTGGCGCAGTGGTTCTTACGGATTGGTATTCTATTATTTTACCTTCATGCTGAATGGGGGTTACATAGGCATCAACCCAATAATAGTCGCCATTTTTGCAACGGTTTTTTACTAATCCTTTCCATGAATGCTTGTTCTGTATGGTTTGCCAGAGGTTTTCAAAAGCACCACGGGGCATGTCTGGGTGGCGAATTAGGTTATGATTTTGACCAATAAGTTCATGGCGTTGGTAGCCAGATATTTTCACAAACTCATCGTTAGCAAAAGTAATGATGCCGCGTAAGTCGGTGATGGTAATAAGCTGAATATTGGGGTCTACTAGCTGTTCTTTTTCGGTAACAGACTGATTCATTCGCATTGCTGAGAACTCCGTTAAGGCTTTATTATTATTGTTCTTAGAATAACCAAACCAATCAGCATTTACGCTATAAAAGGCCTGATCTGAATCAAATTTAGCTGTATATTTGAATAAAAAACATTGATATAAGTCAGTTTATATCGGTTTGTTATTATTAATAACTAGTTTATTAAATAAGTAATGGATTAGGTTAATAAGTAAGTCAATCGCTAGTACTTTTTGTAATTTTTATTATTTAAAAGTACTAGTGGGTAAAGGGTTGGTTAGCCAAAAGAGGCCAGTAAAAGGTTAGTTAGAAGATTCTAGGCTACGTTGACGAAATAAATCGAGCACTGCTTGGGCGAGTTCATCAGCATCAAATTTTGGAATGAAATTGTCGGCACCCACACGCGCTACCATACTTTTATTAAACACGCCTGAAAGTGAGGTGTGTAGCAAAATGTAAATGTGTTTCATAACTGGGTCTTCTTTTACTTTACGAGTAAAAGTGTAGCCGTCCATTTCGGGCATCTCTATATCAGAAATAACCATTAGGTATTCTTCGTTTAAGTTTTTGCCTTCTTTAACTAGGTTTGTTAAGTGTTCTAAAGCTTGCTTGCCATCGTTTAACAACACCGATTCAAGCTGTACTCCTGCTAAACAACGTTTAATTTGATTACGAGCAACCACCGAATCATCGACTACTAGCACGGTGCGTGGCACGGATGACTGGTTAAGTTCTGCAAAATCATCGCTTAGTTTGCTGCTCATTTGTTCAGAGGAAGGCGTTACTTCAGAAATTACTTTTTCAACATCAATGATTTCTACTATTTGGTTGTCTACTCGGGTAATCGAGGTTAAGTAGTGGCGGTGGCCTATGCCTTTAGGCGGCAGGTGAATATCGCTCCACTGCAAGTTAACGATGTTTTCAATTCGATCAACCAAAAAGCCTTGTTGGTGGCGGTTATATTCACAAACAATCACGCTTTGTTTGCGAGGGTCTTTTACCTTGCCCAATTTAATGGCGCTTAACATATCTAGGATAGGCAAAGAACCTTCGGCAGTATTAGCAACACCAACAATGTGAGGGTGGGCATAAGGTAGTTGAGTTAGGGCAGGGCAGGCGATGATTCGTTTAACTTTAAAGACGTTAATTCCGTAAAGAAAGTTATTTTGTAGACGGAATAATAATAGCTCTAAACGGTTTTCACCGGCTAGCTGAGTGCGCTGATTCACATTTTTCATTAAAGTGCTCATGGTCTTTCCTGTCCTTGTTATCCCTTTCAAATTGAATAATTTTTTATGGCTTAATTTCTTAATGTAGTTCAATTATAGATTTTATAGCTATCTTTAGGTCATTAGTTAGAGTTTTTTATACTAGCAATGGCTTCAGCGCACTGGCTAATAAGGCTGGGGCCACGGTAAATAAACCCAGTGTAAATTTGTACAAGGCTAGCACCGGCTTGAATGCGTTCAACAGCATCTTGGGCTGAAAAAATACCACCCACGCCAATAATGGGTAAATCACCTTCTAAAGCATCGGCTAATTGGCGAGTAATTTCACAGGCTTTTTCAGTTAAAGGACGACCCGATAAACCACCAGCTTCTTCACTATAACGGAGGCCTGCCACTGCCGACTTGTCTAGCGTGGTATTGGTGGCAATAACACCATCAAGCTTTAGCTGGCGCAAAGTAGCGGCTAGGCTTAATAACTCTTCTTCGTTCATGTCGGGTGCAACCTTCACCATTAGCGGCACATAGCGTTGGTGAGTGTCGGCCAAACGGGCTTGGGCTTCTTTTAATGGCTGTAATAAATCTTTTAAAGCATCGCCGTATTGTAAATTACGCAGGCCTGGGGTGTTGGGTGAAGAAATATTCACGGTCACGTAATCGGCTAGTTCATACACACCTTCTAGGCCAAGAAGGTAATCATTAACGGCTTCTTCAACGGGGGTAGTTAAGTTTTTGCCAAGGTTAATGCCCAGTAAGCCATTAATAGGCTGCTTTTTAACCTGCTGAATAAGGTGATCTAACCCTTTATTGTTAAAACCCATGCGGTTAATAATCGCTTCTTGTTCAGGAATACGAAATAAACGGGGCTTAGGGTTGCCAGGTTGGGGGCGAGGCGTCACCGTGCCAACTTCAATAAAACCAAAACCTAGCTGATCTAGGCTAAATAAGTGATCGGCATTTTTATCTAAGCCAGCAGCTAAACCAACGGCATTAGGAAACTCTAAACCCATGACTGTAACAGGCGCTTCTAACCTGTCTGCAACCAAGGGTTTAAGTAAGCGCAGTCTTGCGGCTGCATCAAGGCCTTCTAAAGCAACCTGATGTGCTGCTTCGCCTGATAGGGTAAAAAGAAGTTTTCTTGCCAATGAATACATGAAATGCCCCGTAAAATTTGGTTATTAACCATGAATATAATGCTGGCGCATATTCTATGCTGCGTTGCCTAGTAATAGCAAAGTAGGCTTTAAGCCCCTGCGGATTTTGGTGGTTATTCTAAAAAACAGGCAGTACTAACCAACCCTAGGCTTGTAATGAGTCTAGGTTTTTTTATGGCTTTTCCATAAAATCAATTAGCCACCCTTTCTATGGAAATAAACTGCCCAGTGTCTGAGTAGGTCATCCTGTATAACCCTCTAATCCCGTCATGACCTACTAAGCTTTTTAGAACTCGGCGTGGAAAAACTACGCTTCGACCATCCACCGTATAGGCTTTTACATTGGATGCTTGGCTGTTGTAAAAATCCAAGCATTCAGTAGTGGAAATATTTAGACGCAAATAAACACTGGGCATGTTTCTTTTCTAGTTTCTTTTTTAAGGGGTTAATTTTTCGCCATTTGAATGCTATTCAAAAGGGCATCTAAGTGGTTAACACTGGCTAGTTTTGCGGCTGTTTCTTTAGCAACGCCCTTGGCTATTAATTGCGCTTGGCTAGCTTCCCAACGCTTAAGGGCTTCCCCTGTTAGCTGTTCAGCCACTTGTTGCATGGCTGCTGTGGCTTTGGGGGTTAGGTTTGCAAGGGTTTGTTCTGCATTTAAAGCGGTTAAGCCGTTGCCTATTAAATTACAACTCGTGCGTTCAACGCTGGCCGCTAGTTGGTGCATAAGTTCAAGCTGTAAACTGGCATCTACCTGATAGTCTAGGTCGTTAATGGCTTGCCAAGTGGCTTCTAGGTTGAAAATGTCACGGCTAGCAGCATAACCACGAATAATATCACTAATGCTTAACTTGTGGGTGGCTTGCAGCTGGTGTACAAAAGTAATGCCTAAATGGTCAACTAGTTCATTCACCAGCATGGTGGCAACCAGTTCACGTTTTAAGCGGTGATTATATAAAGCCGTTGGGTAACGCTCAACTAAAACCTTAGGGAAGGCTTGGGTTATTGCTTTGGCTAACCAAGGGTCTTCGGGCAGGTCTGATTCCAGAATTTGCTTTTTAACGTCGGCTTTAGCATAGGCTAATAAGATGGCCAGTTCTGGGCGAGTTAAGCCTGCTTGGTTGGCTGCACTGGATTGTAAGTTGGCTTGTAAATCGGCTTCGCTTGGCAGGTATTCTAGTTCACGGTTTAACTTGCCTTCGGCTTCTAATTGGTTAATTAGGTTTTGGTAAGGTGTTAAATCTTTGCGGCTGTCCAGCTCTGCAATGGCAAGGGCTTGGCTTTGAGTGTAGTTGTCGCGCAGCACCAGCCTTGAAATTTCAGCAGTCATTTCAACCAAAAGTTCATTGCGTTGTTTAAGTGTTAAATCACCGGCTTGCATTACTTCTTGCAGTAAAATCTTAATATTTACTTCATGGTCTGAACAGTTAACGCCACCGGCATTGTCAATAAAGTCGGTATTAATGCGTGTACCGGTTTGGGCGGCTTCAATGCGGCCTAGTTGGGTAAAGCCAAGGTTACCGCCTTCACCTACCACACGGCAGCGCAGTTGTTTACCGTTAATGCGTAAGCAATCATTGGCCTTGTCGCCAACTAATGCATGGCTTTCATTGCTGCCTTTAACGTAGGTTCCTATGCCGCCGTTCCAAACCAGATCAACTGGCGCTTTTAATAGGGCTGAAATAAGGTCGGTTGGTGCTAGGTTATCTTCGGTAATAGCAAAGCGGGCTTGCATTTCGGGGCTAATTTTAATGCTTTTAGCGTCGCGTGAAAAAATACCGCCACCAGCTGATATTAATTCAGCGTTATAATCACTCCAGTTTGAACGGGGCAGGGTGAATAACCGCTGGCGCTCATTAAAGCTTGCGATTGAATCGGCTGGGTTAGGGTCTACAAAAATATGCAGGTGGTTAAAGGCTGCGGTTAGCAGGGTTTTGTCAGATTGCAGCATACCGTTACCAAACACATCACCGGCCATATCGCCAATGCCCACCACGCTAAAGGTTTCTTCTTGTACATTAATGCCGAGTTCACGGAAATGACGTTGCACATTAACCCAAGCACCACTGGCGGTAATGCCCATTTTTTTGTGGTCATAACCTGCGCTGCCGCCCGAGGCAAAAGCATCACCCAGCCAGAAGTTGTAATCAGCGGCTATGCCATTGGCAATGTCTGAAAAGGTGGCGGTGCCCTTGTCTGCGGCAACGACTAGGTAGGTGTCGTCACCATCGTGGCGCACTAAACGCTGGGGCGGAATCACTTCACCCTTAACTAGGTTGTCGGTGATATCGAGTAGGCAACTAATGAAGGTTTTATAGCAGGCAATGCCTTCGGCCATAAAGGCTTCTCTGTCTGGGTTAATCGGCATTTGTTTACAAATAAAACCGCCCTTAGCACCCACAGGAACGATAACGGCATTTTTTACCTGTTGCGCTTTTACAAGGCCAAGCACTTCGGTACGGAAGTCTTCGTGGCGATCAGACCAGCGCAAACCACCCCTTGCGGCTTGGCCATAACGCAGGTGAACGCCTTCAACACGGGGCGAGCTTACAAAAACTTCAAACATGGGCGCAGGTTGTGGAATATTGCTAATGGCGCTGGGCTTAAGTTTGTAACTAATGGCCGCTTTTGGGTTGCCTGCTTCATCTTGCTGGTAGAAATTGGTTCTTAAAGTGGCCTGAATTAATTCAAGGTAGCGGCGCAAAATACGGTCTTCATTAAGGCTGGAAACGCCTTCAAGTGCTGCTTTAATTGTTGCTATGCAAGTGGTTTGCGCTGTTGTTTCAGGCGTTAAATCAGGGTTAAAACGCAGTTCAAATAATTCAACTAGCTGGCGCGTAATGGCCGCTTGGTTAACTAGGGTTGCGGCTATAAAGTCTTGCGAATAGGTTGCGCCAATTTGCTTCATATAGCGGGCATAACCACGCAACATGGCAATGTGTCGCCAATCTAACTGGGCAGCAAGAATTAATTTATTAAAAGCATCGCTTTCTGATTGGCCTAACCAAGTTTGTAGAAAGGCTGTTTGGAAATTAGTTTTCACTGCGGCTAGGTCAATAGGGTTGTTGTTACCTAATGCTAGCTGTAAAGAAAAATCATGAATCCAGTGATTACTTTCATTGCGCTTAATCTTGTAAGGGCGTTCGCCCAACACTCTTAAACCAAGGTTTTCTAGCAGAGGTAGCACATCAGACAAGTACAAAGGCTGGTCTTTATGAAAGAGTTTAAAGCCTAGCTGGTCGGCAGCATCTAAGCGGTTGTAAAGGTTCATACCCAGCGGCTGCTGTTCATTAAGGGCTTCAATAAACTGGATGTCTTTTACTGCATAATGTGGTGTGAAGTCTTCACAGTAGGCTGCTGAAAAACCTTGGCGGTAAAGGCGAGCTAGTTGGTTGGCAGAAGCTTCGCCTTGTTCTTTGCTTAGGGCGCTGTGCAGTGCATCTTCCCATGAAGAGGTGGCTTGAATTACCTGCTGCTCAATGGCTGCTAGGTCATAAACTGCTGCTGTGTCTTGGTTGAAGCGTAAAATAAACTGCATACGGCAAAGGGTGGCTGCTGAAATGTAAATATTAAAATCAACAAATTCAGCGTCTAGTAATTCAGCCAACAGCTTTTGAGTTTTTAGCTGTAAATCTGTACTGAAGGTATCTTTGGGTAGATAAACCAACACTGAGTAGAGTTTGCTGAGTTGATCTTGGTGAATAAATACGCGGGTTTTACGGCGTTCGCGTAGGTTGAAAATACTTAATGCCGTAGCGGTCAGTTCTTCAAGGCTGATTTGAAAAAGATCATCGCGTGGGTAGGTGTCTAAAATTTGCAGTAGTTGGCGGCCATTATGACTTCTTGGCTGCATTCCTACATTTTTAACTAGGCTGGTTACTTTCTTTCTTAGTATTGGAATGTCGCGTGGAATTTTATTGTAAACCGCTGGGGTGTAAAGCCCAATAAAACGCTGTGCGCCGGTTATTTTGCCAGTGGCATCAAAAGTTTTAACAATAATTTGGTCTGGGTAAGCGGCACGGTGAACACGGGTTGTGGCCGGTGCTTTGGCAAAGGTAATTAAGTCTTGGGAGTTACAGCTTAGTTGGCTGCCGTCGCTAAGTTTAAGTAACCCTAGTTCTGAATTAGCTAGCTTAGTGAGTTGCTGCTTACCCCCCACTTCTTCTAGGCGGTGTTCATCGTAACCTAGGTAAATAAAGTGTTGATCAGCTATCCAGCTAAAAAAATCACTGGCTTCATTTAAGCTAATAATTTCATTACCAAGCTTAAGGTTTTGTTCTGCTGCTTGTTTAAGGCTGGCACTCAGGGCTATTGCTTGGCTTTGCATGGCTGTGAAGTCGGTAACTGCTAGGCGTACTTCACTTAAAATTGCTGCTAGTTCTGCTTGTAACTGGTTTCTTTCTTGCTCATCAATGACAGCAACAATTTCTATAACAACCAGTGCTTCTGCTTGTTGGTTACTTTCTGTTGCTGAAGTTAAGGTTTCTAGCTGGCCTTGGGCATTACGTTGCACAGTGAAAATGGCATTATGCAGGGTGTGCAATGTTAGATTGCGGTGGTTTAACAGCACGCGAATGGAATCAATTAATAGCGGTAGATCAGCACTTAATACCTGAATAACGGTATGCGAAGACTGCCAACCATCTTGGTTAATGTCGGGGTTAAAAACCCTTAGTTTAGGCGTGCTGGTATCAAAGTTTTGAATGAAGTTCCAAGCAGCAACACTGCTGCCATAAAGGGTTTCTTCAGACCAAGCGGCGAGTTCATCTAAGGCGGCGAACTTGTAAAAATGCTCTGCAAAACAAATGACTTCTTTGCAGGTTTGTGCTGACAAGTTGTTGGTTAAAGGTGTTTTTAAACGGTTTATTATTTCCTGCAAAGCAGCTTGTTGGGTTTGCATGGTTGCTCCTAAAATCTTAAATTTTTGTGCTATTACAGCCAGCTGTTACACTTGGGCGTAATTATTTATTTGTTTAACTTTCAAAAGGATAGGCTTGCGCTAATGACTATTCATGCTAGCTTTTTACAATTACACCAGCAGCTGAGTCAAGCAGTAATAGGGCAGCAGTTGCTGGTAGAGCGTTTGCTGGTGGCACTTTTAGCCGATGGGCACCTCTTGGTAGAAGGTGCGCCTGGACTTGCCAAAACCCGTGCTATTCAATCTTTAGCTGAACGGCTAGATGTCTCTTTTCAGCGTATACAATTTACCCCAGATTTACTACCTGCTGATCTAACAGGCACCGAGGTTTTTTATGCCCAAACGAGCGAGTTTGTGTTTCGCCCCGGCCCTGTATTCAGCCATTTTGTGTTGGCTGACGAAATTAACCGCGCCCCAGCTAAGGTGCAATCGGCACTTTTAGAAGCGATGGCCGAGCGCCAAGTGAGTGCTGGAGGTAAAACTAGGCTTCTACCTGAAGTCTTTATGGTTATGGCGACTCAAAATCCGCTGGAACAGGAGGGTACCTATCCTTTACCAGAAGCTCAACTGGATCGTTTTTTATTGCATACTTGGGTTGGTTACCCTAGCGCGACAGATGAACTGGCCATTATGCGCCTAGTGCGGGGTGAAAAATTGGCTAAAACACTTAAGCCAGCACTTTTAAAACTTCCACCTGCCAGCATTCTTGAAGCCCGCCAAGCCGTACAAAAAGTACACCTAGCCGAACCATTAGAAGCTTATATTGTTGATTTAGTGCAGGCCACGCGTCAAGCAGGGCGTTACGATGAACAGTTAGGCCGTTACATTCGTATGGGTGCTAGCCCGCGTGCTTCTTTGGCTTTAGACACTTGTTCACGCGCCTTGGCTTGGTTGAAAGGTCGGGCTGAAGTGTTGCCAGAAGATATTCAACAGCTAGCGCCCGATGTGCTGCGTCATAGGCTGTTGCTTAGTTATGAAGCCGATGCTGAAGGGGTTCAAGTGGATGCGGTTATTCAGCGTTTACTTAGTTTGGTAGCCGTGGCATGACACTGGCCGATGCAAACACCCTAGGTGCTAAAGAACAAGAACAGCAACAAGAAAAGTTAGCGTTAAGCGTCACTTTGCCACAGCTGCAAGCCTTAGCTAAAGTAGCGAGTAACCTACATTTAAATAAGCTGCTAAGCAAAAATTGCCACAGGCTAGGTGGGCGAAATGGGCCTGCTATTGGTCGGGGTTTAGAATTTCGTGAAGTGCGTGGTTACCAAGCCGGTGATGATTTACGTCATTTAGACTGGAAAGTAACCGCAAGGCGAGGCCAGCCTTATACGCGGGTTTTTCATGAAGAATACCAACGCCCAGTCATGCTGTTTGTTGACTTAGCTTCACAACTGCAATTTGGGCAAGTAGGCAGTAAAGCCGTGTTAGCCGCCAAGGTTGCTGCTTTGTTAGGTTGGTCGGCTTTACAGGATAAAGATTTGGTGGGGGCTTGGATAGAAACCGATCAGCAAAGTTATTGGCAGCCGCCTGTAAAGCAAGCAAGGGCATTCAGTCCTTTTTTAGCCCGCTTAGCAACCATTAGCCAAAACCTAGGCAAGTTGCAGCCGCGTGCTGCTGGGCAGTTAGACAAAGCCTTAAAAACTTTTGTTCAGCGGTTACCCAAAGGCAGTTTAGTTATTTTAATCAGTGACTGGGTGGGGTGGACCGATGCTAATTTAATTAAGCGTTTAGCTAAGCAAGGGCCTTTGTTAGTGGTGCATTTAACTGATCCGCTGGATAAAAACTTACCAAGCAATGCTGGTGCTGTTGTTTTGCAAGGTAAAGTTCAACCGGTAACCCCCGCCTTACAAACCGCTTGGCAAGCCACATTTTTACAGCGAAGTGCGGCACTTAAAGCCGCAGCAGGGCAGCAGGCTAGTTATTTACACTTAAGCACCATTAACCCAAGCAATTGGCTAAAACCTTTGTTCTAAGCCTTTGCTCTAAAATACTGCTGGTAGGTTGTAGACTACTGGTTACGCTGTTACAACAGGAATTTACCTTTAACAAGGGTAGACTAGTGCGCTTAACTTTAGGGATAGTAATAGAGTTTACCTATGAACTTTGAAGAACTTAAAAACTTAGTTGCACCCCTTTTACCACCTTCTGCTACCAATGTTTGGCCGCCCGCCACTTGGGTTTGGTGGCTGGTTGGTGGCTTGGCTGTTTTAATTTTGTTGGTGATGTTTATTCGCTGGCACAGGCGCACCCACGTTAGGCGTTATGCCTATGCAGAATTACAAGCCATTCAAGCTAGGTATGTAAAAAGCCAAGATGCGGCGCGTTATTTATACGAAGTGAACTTATTGCTAAGGCGCTTAGCGGTGCGTAATTTTAGCCGTGAAAAAGTGGCTGCTTTAACGGGTGAAGAGTGGTTAAAGTTTTTAGATTGGGGGTATGAAAGTAAGCCCAATGGTGACCTAGGGTTTATGGAAGGCAGTGGTAGGATTCTTGCTTGGGGTGCTTACAAAGCCCAGCCCGAAAACTTTGAAGTTGAACGCCTACAACAGTTGGTTAAAGCATGGATACGCCGACAAACTTAAGCCTTATTTGGCCTTGGGCAGTGGTGGCCTTGCCCTTGCCTTGGCTAATTGTTTGGGGGCTAAAAAACTTTAAACGTAGTTTTTCAAACTCCAATACGGCTGTTGCTAAAGGGGCGCTTAAGTTACCTTTATTCGATTTACCTCTTCTTGTAGCTGAATCTCCTGCAGCTGTAAAACCCCGCTTGATTACTAAACTTAGCTGGCGAAGTTGGCTGTGGGTTTTATTGGTGTTGGCTTTAATGCGCCCAGAGTGGCAGCAAGCTGAAATAGAGGTTACTTATAAAAGCCGTCAGTTACTCTTGTTGGTCGATATTTCTGGCAGCATGAAAGAGTTAATGCAGGGTCGAACGCGGCTAGATCAAGTTAAGCAGGTTGTAAAAGACTTTATTCAACAGCGCCCAAGAGACCACCTTGGCCTAGTCGTGTTTGGTGGCGAAGCCTACCTTTATGTGCCTAGAACGCTGGATCATGAGCTACTGATTCAACAACTATACAGCCTACAACCGGGGATGGCAGGCCAAGGCACGGCCATTGGCGATGCTTTAGGTGTAGGGGTTTATAATCTTTTACAAGCAGAAGGCGAGCCAGCCATGCTGCTGCTAACCGATGGCGCAAACAATGCTGGGCAGCTTAAACCAGAACAAGCCTTGGCTATGGCGACTGCTGCTAAAATCCCTACCCATTTAATTGTGGTTGATCTAACCCTAGAGCCTGAACTTTCTAATGCCATTCAGCAAACCGGCGGCAAAGTTTTTAGTGCTTATTCACAACAAGAATTGAGCCAAATTTATCAGCAAATTCATCAGCTAGAACCCCAAACCCAAGTGCGTTATTTGCGGCCTTCCTTGCCCTTGGCTTTTATTCCTTTGTTGCTTGCACTGGTTTTAGCCGCTAGCCAAACGCCATTAATTAAAGCATTGCTTTTAAAAACAATGCGGCTTTTAAAAATAAAACGGCTTTTAAAGCGCAGGTCTGTTAATGACTGATTTTTTAGCACGCCCTTGGTTGTTGTTAGCTGCGCCCTTAATTTATTGGGTGCTAAAAGAAGTGTTGCGCCCTAGCAATGCAAATAGTTGGGCAAGTTTTTTGCCACCCGAACTAGCCGAACGTTTATTAACCCAAGGCGGTGCAGGTGAAGCAGCAAAAGCCAAGGTGCCACTTGTTCAAGGCCGTTGGGTATTTTTGTTATTAACACTATTATTCACCCTAGTTTTAGCCGGTGTTGGCTATACTTTAAAAGCAGACCAGCTGCCTAGCGAACAGCAAGAGTTGG